>NZ_BBSK01000101.1:0-182118 GCF_001319805.1 Burkholderia sp. E168m22 | reverse complement strand
TTAGTTCCGTTATCGTTTCATGACCTCGGCACACTAAAAGTCTGACAGGCTCCCGCATCGTGATCCCGCCTAGTTTTTCGCCACAGCGTCAGTTTCCGTCTGTGTTCCCCCCGCCGCGTCATTCCTGCTCCACCCACCCCCAAGCGACCGATACAACGCCACCGCCGCCAGCGCGTGCTCGCGCTTGACCTGATTGAGCGAATCCGAATCCCGCAGATAAACCTCCTGCGCCGACAGCACGTCCAGAAAATCCGTCGCGCCGCCCTTATAAAGCTGATTCGCCAACCCAAGCGCTTTATCGGAAGCCGCCAATGCGCTACCCAGCCTTCGCGTCGCCTCATCGGAACTGACGAGATTCGCGCGCGCATCCTCGACTTCCCGCAGCGCTTGCAGCATCGTCTGCCGTAACCCGAGTTCCGACTCGCGCATCCGGCTTTCGCTTTGCGAGATATCGGCGGTAATCCGTCCCGCGTTGAAGATCGGGCTCGTCGCGCTCAGTGCCGCGCTGAACAGGTTATCGGTCAACGTCGGCAACCCGAGATAGGAAGCCGCCAGAATCCCGTCCGTCAGGTTCAACGAAAACTTCGGATACCGCTCGGCCTTCGCCACACCGACTTGCGCGGCACGCCGCTCGACCTGCGCATAGGCAGTCAGCACATCCGGCCGCCGCAACAACGCCTGCGAAGGCAGCGTCCCTGGCGCGCCAACCGGCGGCGCGGGAATCTCCCCAGCCTGCGCCAACACGAGCCGATCGACCGATTCCGGCGTCCGCCCCGAATACACGGCGATCAGATTCAGCTGATGCGAAATCTGCGCCTGCGTCGGCGGAATCCTGGCTTCGAGCGCATCGAGCTGGTTCTGCGCACGCGTCACGTCGAGTTCCGTCGACAGCCCGAACGCCTGCCGCTTGCGCGTGAGTTCGAGCGCATGCTGCCGGATCTTCGCGTTTTCCTGCAGGATCTTCAGTTCCTGCTGCGCCCAGCGCAGATCGACATACGCGGATGCCGCATCGGCCGCGAGCGCGAGGCGCATCGCATCTTCCGCATGCTTTTGCCCGACCAACTCCGCTTGAGCGGCCAGCAGATCGAGCCGTTCACCGCCGAACACATCGGGCGACCAGCTCAGCGCAAGCCCCGCACCAGCCTGCCGCACATAACCGAGCGGCGGCGGCGTGTTCTGCCGCGCGTTGGCCGCGTGCGCAGTCGCGTCGAGTTCGGGCAGCAGCACCGCGCGCTTCTGCACGGTCAGCGCCTGCGCCTGCTTCACGCGTTCGGCGGCGGCCTGCAGATCGAGGTTGCCGTCGAGCACGGTCGCGATCAGCCGGTCGAGCACGGGGTCGTGGAACTGCGCCCACCAGGCGGCGGCATCGATGTCCGCGCGCGGCACGTCGGTATCCCACGCGGTGGGCGCGAGCGTCTGGACGGAGTCGTTCAGCGCCGGATGCTGCGCGGGCTGCACCGCACACCCGGCGGCGAATGCGCTGACGGCCAGCGCGACGAGTAGCTTCTTCATGATGACGATCCTTGGCCTCAGTGCGCGTCCGGCGGCGGCGCGTTCAACGTAATGGGTTTGGAAAACACGACGGCAAGCAGCGCGACGACGAAGCACAGCGATAGCGCGTAGTACGCATCCGCATAGGTCAACGTGAGCGCTTCGCGATAGATCAGCCGATGCAAGTTCGCGAGCCCGGCCTGCGCGGTGTTCAGCGTATTGCCTGCCACCGATCCCCAGTACGCGGCCTGGCGATCGAGCAGCGACGCGACCTGCGGCTCGCCGGCGCTCACGTGCTCGTTCAGGCGCAGATAGTGAAAATTCAGCCGGTCGTTGAGCATCGTCGCGCTCACGGCGATACCGATCGCGCCGCCGAGGTTACGCATCAGGTTGAACAACCCGCTCGCCGATTTCAGGCGCGATTGCGGCAGCGAGCCGAGCGCCATCGTCACGATCGGCGGCACGCTGAACTGCTGGCCGATGCCGCGCAGCGCCTGCGGCAGCAGCAGTTCCTGCCAGCCCCAGTCGTGTGTGATCGGCGTGTACAGGTAGCAGCCGAGGCCGAAGCAGATCAGCCCGAACACGAGCAGCGCACGCATGCTGACGTAGCGCGCGGCGAACGCATACGCACACAGCGCGATCAACTGGAACGCGCCGACCGACAGCAGCGCGATACCGATCTGCAGCGAGCTGAACGCACGCACCTGCGCGAGAAACAGCGGCGTCAGGAACACGGTCACGAAGATGCCGATGCCGGTCACGAACGACAGCAGGCTGCCGATCCCGAAGTTGCGCACGGCCAGCGCGCGCAGGTCGACGATCGGGTCTTTCGCGGTCAGCGCATGCACGATGAACAGGAAGCCGCAGATGCCGGAGATCCACGCGCAGATCACGATCGCATCGTCGCCGAACCAGTTCTTGCGCGGGCCTTCCTCGAGCACGTACTCGAGGCAGCCGAGGAAGCCGGACATCAGCAGGATGCCGAGATAGTCGCCGCGCTTGATCAGGCTGAGATCGGGCGCGTCGATATGCACGTAGCGCGGCACGAGCACGGCCACCGCGATGCCCGGCACGAGGTTCAGGTAGAACAGCCAGTGCCATGACCATTGGTCGGTGATCCAGCCACCGATCACGGGGCCGATCGCCGGCGCGAGCGACGCGAGCGCGCCGATGGTCGTCGACGCGATCAGCCGCTGCCTGCCGGGGAACAGCACGAACGCGGTGGTGAACACGGTCGGGATCATCGCGGCGCCGAGCGCGCCCTGCAGCCCGCGAAACAGGATCATCGAGTTGATGTCCCACGCGAGCCCGCACAGCATGCTGGTGATCGTGAAGCCGACGGCCGACGCGGCGAACAGCCAGCGGGTCGACATCACCTTCGACAGCCAGCCCGACATCGGGATCACGATGATCTCGGCGATCAGGTACGCGGTCTGCACCCACGACAGTTCGTCCTGGCTCGCGGACAGCCCGCCGCCGATGTCGCGCAGCGACGACGCGACGATCTGGATGTCGAGCGTCGCCATGAAGAAGCCGACGCACATCAGCGCGAACGCGAACACGCGCTGTTTGGTCGGTTGCGACGCGGGGTCGCCGGAAAACGCGGTGGTCATCGTCGGCTCCCGCTCAGTGCTGGTGGTCGGTATGCACGGTCACGACCGCGGACAGGCCGGGGCGCAGCACGTGTTCGATGCCGGGCTGCGGATCGAGATGCACGCGCACCGGCACGCGCTGGACGATCTTCGTGAAGTTGCCGGTCGCGTTCTCGGGCGGCAGCACGCTGAAGGTCGCGCCGGTCGCGGGCGCCAGGCTGTCGACGCGGCCGTGCAGGCGCGTGCTCGACGCATCGAGCGCGACGTCGACGCGGTCTCCCGCGCGCATCTTGCGCAGCTGGTCTTCCTTGAAGTTCGCGTCGATCCACAGGCCGGAGGCCGGCACGACGGTCAGCAGCGGCACGCCGACGTTCGCGAGCATCCCGACGCGGCCCGTGCGGTTGCCGACGTAACCGTCGACCGGCGAGCGGATCGTCGTGTATTCGACGTTGAGCGCCGCGACGCGCTGCGCGGCGAGCGCGGTGTTCACGCGGGCCCGCGCATCGGCGAGCTGCGCGCCGAGCACGTCGAGCTGGCGCTTCGACGCGAGCAGCGCGGCGTCGCTGCGTTCGACGGCGGCGCCGGCCTTCGAGTAATCGGCATCCGCGCGCTCGACGATCTGGTTCGATACGGCGTCCGACTTCACCAATTCGCGATAGCGCACGCGGTCCGACGCGGCGCGCGTCAGTTCGGCCGACGACGCGTTCTTGTCCGCCGCGTGCTGGCCGATCACCGCGAATTGCAGTTGCTGCTTCGCTTCGAGTTCGGTCACGGCGGAGCGCGCGCTGTCGACTTCGGCGCTGGCCTGCGCGAGCTTCGCGTCGTAGTCGCGCGCATCGAGCTGCACGAGCACGTCGCCGGCCTTCACGCGCTGGTTGTCGGTCACGAGGATCTTGTCGACGAAGCCGTTGACCTTCGGCGCGAGCACGGTCACGTCGCCGCCGACGTACGCATCGTCGGTGCTTTCCTGGAAGCGCAGCACGAACAGCCAGTCGAGCACGGCGGCCGCGACCACGACGACGACGGCGCCCACCGCGATGCGCATCCACGGCACGCGGCGTTGCTGCTTCGCGGGCCGCTCGGTTGTGGCTGCTTCGCGTGACGAGGCAGCGTCTTGGGTCGTATCCATCGATTCACCTATGTATATGCACTTATCAAAACGATCGACGGTACGACGTCGATCGGGGAAGGGCTAGCGTTCTGGCAGGTTGTGCGTGATCCGGAACAATTCGTCTCTGAGGCGGGCCGCCTGCGTCGACCCGAAGCACCGCTCGAACGCTTCCTGCGCGGCGAGCCAGTGCACGTGCGCATCGGCCACCTTCGTTTCGCCGTGCGCGGTCAGTGCAAACGTCTGACCGCGGCATGGCGGTTCGATCCGCCCCGTCACCAGCGCCGCGCCGACGAGCGGCTTGAGCGCGCGCAACAGCGCGGTACGTTCGATCACCAGCACGTTCGACAGCGTCGCCATCGTCAGGCCGGGCCGCTCGCGCAGCAGCGCGAGGATGCTGTACTGCGACGGCGTGACGCCCGCCCGCGACAGGTAGCGCTCATAGAACTGCGAGATCCGCCGGGCGGCTTGCCGGACCGCGAAGCAATCGTCATCGGTGAGCGTGGTCTTGTGCATGTGCACATGTTAGGTGGCGAGGCGGCGCGAAGCGAGGGGCGCGGCGGGATCAGATTGGTGTCGTGGCTGTATCAATCGGCGTCGGAAACGCGCATTCGCGCATCCGGCGTCACGCCGCTGCCGGAACGATCCAGCCTTCGCGGTCGCAGTACGCGGCCGTGTAGTCGATGAACGCCTTCACCTTCGCGGGCAGCAGCGCGCGGTTCGCGTAGGCGAGCTTGATTTCGACGAACGCGTCGACGAGATCGGCGTCTTCCAGCAACTGCACGAGCGCACCCGACGCGAGTTCGGCCTGGACGAGCGTTTTCGGGACGACGCCGATGCCGAAGTCGTGCATGACCATTTCGCGGTTGAACACGGGGCTGTTCGACGAGATGTCGAAACGGAACGGCACGGTGAGCAGGTTGCCGTCGACCCGGAACGACAGCGCCGGGCGGCGCAGCGACGGCGAAATCGGCACGAACGGATGATTGGCGAGGTCGGCCGGCGTCTCGGGGCGCGCATGTGCTTGCAAATACGCAGGCGTCGCGACGATCACGACCGGAATGCGCTCGACCAGCCGCACGACGGTCGATTCGCTCGTCAGCATGTACGGCACGACGATGCCGATGTCGTAGCCTTCTCCGACCAGATCGACCGGGCGCTCGGTCAGCGTGACGTCGAGGCGTACGTTCGGATGCGCGCTCTTGAAGCCGGCGATCAGCGGCACGAGCCGGTTCAGCGCGGCCGTCGTATGCGCGACGAGGCGCAGCAGGCCTTCGGGCTCGCGCGTGTGCGTCTGCGCTTCCACTTCCAGCGCGTCGAGCTCGTCGAGCACGGCCGCGCAACGCTCGTAGATGCGCTCGGCCGTCTCGGTCAGCGATACCTGGCGGGTCGTCCGGTGCAGCAATCGGCTGCCGAAACGCGCCTCCAGATCCGCGACCGCACGCGATACGACGGGCCGCGCGAGGCCGTGCATGTCGGCGGCGCGCGTGAAGCTGCGCATTTCCACCACGGACCGGAAGATGCGCAGCTTGTCGATGTAGTCCATGTCCGTCTCCTTGACGCGATGGCCGGCCGCCGGCCGCTGTTACGGCGGAGTGTACATTGACTTTATGCATATGCACATATAGATTGCCGAACATGAACGACACCTCGATTGCCCAGGCGTGCAACTGTCTCGCGCTGCGTCAGGCGGCGCGCTTCGTCACGCAACTGTACGAACACCATCTGGCCCCGGTCGGCGTCACGCCCGCCCAGTTCTCGATCATGGCGAACCTCACGCGCCATCCCGGTCTGCTGATGAGCGAACTCGCCGAGATGCTCGTGATGGATCGCACGACCTTGCTGCGTGCGCTGAAGCCGTTGCAGCGCGACGGTTTCGTGTCGACGGCGGCGTCGGAGCACGATGCGCGTGCGCATGCGCTGCACCTCACGAAGCTCGGCGAACGCACGTTCGCGCAGGCGAAAGTCGCGTGGCAGGCCGCGCAGGACGAATTCGACACGCAGTTCGGCCGCGAGCGGGCGAAGGCGTTGCGCAACGAGTTGTTCAGTCTGACTGCGGAACGCTAGGCGAGGGGCGGACGGTTCGGTGGGACGACCAACTGGTGCGGAATTCAAGCCATTGGTCGCCTTGGGAGCATTTGGTTGAGAAAATTGGTTTCATTGCTATCCGGATTGAAGGCGATCTGGACAGTTTTTATTTCCAGTTGTAGAGTCCTCTGACTGAATTCATGAACCGGCACCGCCGCCGGTGCACGCGTCACGAGGAGCAACCGATGCTGCAGTTGAGCGACCGCGACGACGCGATGTTGCGCGGGGATTTCGGCGACGGCGTCGCCCGCGCGATGCGGATCGTCGTGCGCACCGCGCAAGTGATGTCCGCGCCGCACCTGATCGACATTACGTCTGCCCATATCGACGGCTGTCTGTATCACGGCCAGACGAGCCTCGACTTCGTCGACTATTTCGTCGACACGGGCGCGAAGGTCGCGGTGCCGACCACCTTGAACGTCGGGTCGCTCGACCTGATCCATCCCGAGCTGTACCACGGCGACCGCACGATCCAGCGCGATGCGCAGCGCCTGATGGACGCGCATTTGCTGCTCGGCTGCGAATCGAGCTTCACGTGCGCGCCATATCAACTGAAGAATCGTCCCGCGCTGGGCGAGCAGATCGCGTGGGCCGAATCGAATGCGATCGTGTTCGCGAATTCGGTACTCGGCGCGCGCACGAGCCGCTACGGCGATTTTCTCGACTTGGCCGCCGCGATCACCGGGCGCGCGCCGTACGCGGGGCTGCATGTCGACGCGAACCGCGCCGCGCGGATCGTGTTCAATGCGCCCGATTTCAGCGGCCTGCCGTCGCGCGATATCTATTTCGCCGCGCTTGGCCTGGCGGTCGGCAAGATCGCGGGGGCGGTCGTGCCGGCGATCGTCGGGCTGCCGGCCGACACCACCGAGGACGAACTCAAGGCGCTCGGCGCGGCCGCCGCGTCGAGCGGCGCCGTCGCGCTGTTCCATGCGGTCGGCGTGACGCCCGAGGCGCCGACGCTCGACGCCGCGTTGCACGGCCGCGCGGCGCAGCGCAGGGTCGATATCGCGATGGCCGATCTCGACGAGATTCGCCGCACGCTGAATCACGGTGCGGCCGGCGACGCGCTCGTCGCGGTCGCGCTCGGCACGCCGCATTTCTCGCTGGCCGAATTCCGCACGCTCGACACGTTGCTCGACGCGTTCGACGGCAAGCCGGCCTGCGATTTCTACGTGAACACGAGCCGCTTCATTCTGTGGGAGCTGGAGGAAGCCGGCCTCGCGGAGAAATTCGCCGCGCGCGGCGTGCAGATCGTCGTCGATACCTGCACGTACATCACGCCGGTGATGAAGCAGTTGTCGGGGCTGGTGATGACCAACTCGGGGAAATGGGCGTCGTATGCGCCCGCGAACATCGGCGTGACGGTGGCGTACGGCAGCATGCGCGAATGCGTGCGGTCCGCGTACGAAGGCAAGGTGCGATTCGATGACTGAAACGACGGGCACATTCTTGACGGGCGACACGCTCGTGCCGGGCAGCGCGTGCGCGCGGCCTTTCGTGCTCGACAAGCCGCTCAGCTTCTGGGGCGGCTACGACTCGGGCGCGGGCAGGATCGTCGATCGCGGGCATCCGCAGGCCGGCGCGAGCCTCGCCGGCAAGGTGATGGTGATGCCGCACGCGAAGGGCTCGAGTTCGAGCAGCAGCGTGCTAGCGGAAGCGGTGCGCAACGGTACGGGGCCGGTCGGGATCGTGCTGAAGGAACGCGATTTGATCATCTCGATCGGCGCGATCGTGGCCGCCGAGTTGTATGCGATCGCGGTGCCGGTGGTGTGCGTGAGCGATGAGGTATACGACGCGATCGTCGCTGCCACGGGCGACGTGCGGATCGAAACGGGCGAGGGGGACGGCGGCGCGCGGATTCATCTGGGCACTGATGCTCGTTCGGGCGGATCCGGTTTGACCTGAACGACCGGCGCGCGCTGACGGCGAGTCAGGCGGTGGCCGCGGCGATGCGATCCGGAGCGAGCAGCGTCGTTCGCCGCGCGGTAGCCGCACCTGTCCCGGTCAGATGAAGCGCACGTGTCGGGTTTCTTCCTGCGTGAGCGACAGCGCTTGAGCCGCCGCGTTCATTTCGCGTTTGCCGCCCGGCTGCGCCAATCTTCTGATTTCGGGCCACACGATCACGCCGAACAGGATGCGCAGGATCGCGCTCAGCACGCACAAGCCGATTACACTCGCGCTGATCAGCGCAAACACGTCGAACATCGATTCCATGCTGAGCGTCACCACGGATACGATTCCGCTGACGACGGCCGCGCCGATCACGCAAATGAGCATGACGAAAAGGTCGGTTCGGGCGCCGGCGACTTTGGCGGGGCGCAGCAGATAAGCCGAACCGTCGGTCATGTTGCGAATGCCGTAGACGCTCTGGCGATCCTGGTCGCCGACATAGGCGACATTCAATCGATCGCCATCGGCGATGAACAGGCGCGTCGTCCG
The DNA here is from genome assembly GCF_001319805.1 of Burkholderia sp. E168m22. Taxonomy (NCBI): domain Bacteria; kingdom Pseudomonadati; phylum Pseudomonadota; class Betaproteobacteria; order Burkholderiales; family Burkholderiaceae; genus Burkholderia; species Burkholderia sp. E168m22. Next base: position 173,400 of record NZ_BBSK01000101.1, on the reverse strand, counting down.
GTTGGTCCTGAACACGAGGGGGGACGCGAGCGAATCGAGTTTGAGCGTGATTTCCTCGATACTTTGCGTCGTCGTGCCCAGGTTGTTGCTCCAGACCTTCGTCTCGATCGATTGCTGGCTGATTGCCGTCACGCGGCCGGATACGGTCTGCATGTCGTGGTTCGTCATGGGCCGCTGCGCTCCGCGCTGAAACCGGACGGTTCGCCTAGCCAGCAATCCTGGGCTTCGCGTCGCTGCGGCTGGAAGATCAGGTCGGACAAGCCGCCGATGGCGACCAGGTCGCCCACCAGACCGACGATGGACACGACGGTGGCCAGTGCCGAGGTGAACGCCCAACCCGAATGGAGTGCCGCGGCAGCGGTACCCAGGCTCAGCACGACCAGGCACGACGCCCAGGCGAGCAGCGACAGGTTCCGTCGCTTTTGCGCGCGCACGTCGTACGGCGCGATGGCAAGGCTGCCGCTCCTGATCCACGCGATCCGGCGACGGCCGCGATGCTCGAATGTGCAGGCGCGCACCGACATGCCGGGCCTCAGTTTCTCGATCTGCTTGAATGCTTCTTCGTCGACGTCGTTGGCCGTGACGAAGTAGCAGACGTTCTGCATCGTCAAACGGTATGGCGGGTTCTTCCTGACATTGGCCTTGACTCGGATGAGGTTGGTATCGACGCGGTCGATCGTGGCCTCGATCAGGGTGGTGCGATTGGGCATGGGTCGGAGAGGGCGCGGGTCCGCGCGACGTCGTTTTGATGTGGCGCCCATCATACGCCACCGCTTTCGGCCGACCGTCCGGCATTGCCGGGCGACGGGTTGCCCGGCGCGTGGCACTGAATTCGCGCGCAGCCGCCCCCGCACCCGCACCGTGCCGCCGGCGGCGGTTCGGCGTTATTCGCGCCGGTGCCGGGTCACTGCCGACGCCATCACCTCGCAGCCGCTTCCCGAAATGCGCTCGGCGTCTGCCCGGCCCAGCGCCGGAACGCGCGCGTGAAATTCGCCGGGTCGGTGAACTGCAGCCGTTCGGCGATCGTTTTCAGATCGAGATCCGACGCGGCGAGCAACTGCCTGGCGTCGCGAAACCGCGCTTCGTCGAGCAATTGCCGATAGCTTGATCCGGCTTCTTCCAGCCGGCGCCGCAGCGTGCGCGTCGACACGAGCAGCGCGTCGGCGAGCATGTCCGGCCCCGGATAATCCCCGGCGGCGCGCGCCAGTTCCGCCCGCACGCGCTCGACCAGATCGCCTTCCTCCTGCCGCACCTGCGCATATTCGCGTTCCACCTGCACGAGCGCCTGCCGGTGCGCGACTTCGTCGGCGAGCGGCAGCGGCCAGTCGAGCACGTCGCGCGCGATCCACAGCGCGTTGGCCGCGCAGCCGAATGCCACCGGCGGCAACTGGTCGCGATAGCGTGCGAAATACGCGGGCTCCGGCCACGCGAATTGCAGCCTGATCGGCGGTGATGCGCGGCCGGACCATTGCGAGATGTTCTGCGCGAGCCCCGTCAGCACGAATTCGAACATCACGTGGTGCTGCAGCACGGGGTTCGCCTGCACGCCGTGCAGTTCGAGCGTCGCGCCGCGCGCGTCTTCCGCGTAAGTCAGCCGGTATTGGCGATTCCGCATCCGGAAGTAGCGCTGCATGACCGACAGCGCTTCGCGGATGTCCCGCGCGGTCAGCGTCGCGTAGCCGAGAAAGCCGTGCACGGTCGGTTTCAGCAGCAGCCCGAACGCGAGCCCGATGCCCGGATCGCCGCCGATTTCGATCGCGTTGAGCACCAGCCGCCCCCATTGCGACGGCGCGACGCGCGCGTCCGGTTCGGCCAGCACCGCGTCGCGCAGGCCCGTGCCGGCCCGCACGGCGGCCAGGTCGACGCCGCGTGCGGCCAGCGCCTGCAGCAGCAGGCGTGTATAGGCGACCGGAATGGTCGGGCGGCGCAGCCCGAGGCGATCCTTGCGAGACGGGGAAGTCATGTCGATTTGGCCGAAAATGACAAGCATTATGGCTGTTTGCCCCCTCACGTTCAAGGCGGCGCGCGCCTACGATGGCAGGCATCGCTTATTGGCCGAATCATCATGACGACACCCTTTCCCCACCTGCTCGCCCCGCTCGATCTCGGCTTCACGACGCTGAAGAATCGCGTGCTGATGGGCTCGATGCACACCGGCCTCGAGGACAGCCGCAAGACGCTGCCGCGCCTCGCTGAATATTTCGCCGAGCGCGCGCGCGGCGGGGTCGGCCTGATCGTGACGGGCGGCTTCGCGCCGAACGTGGCCGGCTGGACCAAGCCGTTCGGCGGCACGCTGATGACGTCGGCCGCCGCGCGCCGGCATCGCGAGATCACCGGCGCCGTGCACGCGGAGGACGGCAAGATCGCGCTGCAGATCCTGCATACGGGGCGCTACGGTTATCACCCGTTCGCGGTCGCGCCGTCGAAGATCAAGTCGCCGATTTCGCCGTTCGCGCCGCACGAACTGAGCGCGCGCGGCGTCGAGCGGCAGATCCGCGCGTTCGTGCGCTGCGCGACGCTGGCACGCGAGGCCGGTTACGACGGCGTCGAGATCATGGGCTCCGAGGGCTACCTGATCAACCAGTTCATCTCGATGCATACGAACAAGCGCACCGACCAGTGGGGCGGTTCGTACGAGAACCGCATCCGCCTGCCGATCGAGATCGTAGAGCGCACACGCGAAGCGGTCGGCCGCGACTTCATCCTGATCTACCGGCTGTCGATGCTCGACCTGATTCCGGACGGCAGCGACTGGAGCGAAACCGTGCAGCTCGCGAAAGTGGTCGAACGGGCCGGCGCGACGATCATCAACACGGGGATCGGCTGGCACGAGGCGCGCGTGCCGACGATCGCGACGTCGGTGCCGCGCGGCGCGTTCGCGTGGGTGACGAAGAAGATGAAGGGCGAGGTCGGCATCCCGCTCGTGACGACCAACCGGATCAACCGGCCCGAAGTGGCCGAGCAGATTCTCGCGGACGGCTGCGCGGACATGGTGTCGATGGCGCGCCCGCTGCTCGCGGATGCCGAGTTCGTCGTCAAGGCCGCGCAGGGCCGTGCCGACGAGATCAACACCTGCATCGGCTGCAATCAGGCGTGCCTCGATCATGCGTTCAAGAACAAGATCGCGTCGTGCCTGCTGAATCCGCGCGCGTGCCACGAGACGGAGCTGAAATACACGCCCGCGCCGCAGCCGAAGCGCATCGCGGTGGTCGGCGCGGGGCCGGCCGGGCTCGCGTGCTCGACCGTGCTCGCGCAGCGCGGCCATCAGGTCGACCTGTTCGACGGCGCGGCCGAGATCGGCGGCCAGTTCAACATGGCGAAGCGGATTCCGGGCAAGGAGGAATTTCACGAAGCGCTGAGCTACTTCGGCCGGCAGGTCGAACTGACCGGCGTGAAACTGCACCTGAACCGCCGCGTCGATGCGAGCGACCTGATCGCGGGTGGCTACGACGAGATCGTGCTCGCGACCGGCGTCGCGCCGCGCGACCCGAAGATTCCGGGGCAGGACGGGCCGAACGTGTTCAGCTATATCGACGTGCTCGCGGGCAAACAGCCGGTCGGCCGGCGGGTCGCGGTGGTGGGCGCGGGCGGGATCGGCTTCGATGTCGCCGAGTATCTGGTGCAGGAGGGCGAGTCGCCGGCACTCGATCTGGATGAATGGAAAGCCGAGTGGGGCGTGACCGACCCGGCCACGACGCGCGGCGGCGTGACGCGTGCGCAGGTGTCGGCGCCGACGCGGGAAGTGACGCTGCTGCAGCGCAAGGCCGCGCCGCTCGGCAAGGGGCTCGGCAAGACGACCGGCTGGATTCGCCGTGCGACGTTGAAGATGAAGCAGGTGAAGATGATTGGCGGTGTGAACTATGAGTTGATCGACGCGCGCGGGCTGCATGTGTCGTACGGCGAGCAGCGCACCGATCACGAGCTAATCGAAGCCGATACGATCGTGCTCTGCACAGGACAGGAGCCGCAGCGCGCGTTGCTCGCGCCGCTGCAGGCGGCCGGGCGCTCGGTGCACCTGATCGGCGGCGCGGAACTGGCCGCCGAACTCGACGCGAAGCGCGCGATCGATCAGGGCGCGCGGCTGGCGGCGCGGCTGTAACGGGCGGGTGCTGCGACGGTCATTCGGCTGATCGTCGCGTGGCGACGAGCGGCTTACGCGACGGTTCGCGGCTCGCCGCCTGATGCGCCGATTCGCGGGTGCAGAACCATAACGAGCTGCCGCGCCACCATGCAATATGGCGGCGCGAGCCCGGCAGACCGTGCCCGCAATCGACCGGCGCGGCTCAGGCCGCTTCGGCCCGCTCTTCCTCTTCCGCTTCGAGCATCGCCTTGACGATCAGGTAGATGGCCGGAAGGTCATCATCGTCGCGGCGCCAGTCGACCGGCTCCTCGACGTCTGCGGCAACCAGCCGGCTGCCACGCAGCCGGATGAATGCGTCGACGACGGCCGGATCGTTGCGGTTCAGGAAGCCGGGATTCGAGAACGCCAGCTCCTCGACGTTCAGCAGCGCCTGCCAGCTCATCGTGCGAACGGCCGCCGGGTGGGTGCGGCGGCGCAGACCGAGCGCCCGCTGCGCGGGGCCGCCCGCGACACGCTGCAGATCGACGACCGCCCGCTGCGCGGCGCGCTCGAAGTGGACGGGATTGAAACCGGGTTGCTCGGGATCGAATGCGGAAGCCTGGAACATGGTCGCCTCACAAAAGTCCGTTCGTCTGTGGATGACGGAATTCGGGTCAAATGGTGCAAAAGCACTGTAAATATATACAGTGTTCAGCGCGGTTTCAAGCCCCGAATGCAGAATTTCGTGCGTCGGCGCTCGACGCTCGACGCTCGACGCGGGCGATCGCATCGATCGGGCGGACGATCTACACCGCCGCCGCAATCGTCTCCCGCAACCACCGATGCGCGGGATCGCGATGCACGCGCTCGTGCCACAGCATCGACATTTCATAGCCGGGCACCTCGACCGGTGCGTCCACCACGCGCAGCGCGGGCACGTCGCGCACCAGCCGCTCGGGCAGCATCGCGACGAGATCGGTGCTCGCGACGGCCGACATCACGAACAGGAAGTGCGGCACCGACAGCACGACGCGCCGCGTGGCCCCTGCCTTCGCGAGCACTTCGTCCGTCACGCCGAAGAAGCCGCCGCCGTCGGGCGACACGATCACGTGTTCGAGCGTGGCGAACTGCGCGAGCGTCGGGCGCCGCTTCAGCTTCGGATGACCGGCGCGGCCGATCAGCACGTAGCGCTCGACGAACAGCGGCAGGCGCCGCATGCCGGGCGGCGACCCTTCCGTCGTATGGAAGGCCAGGTCGATGCCGTTTCGTTCGGCATCCTGCTCGATGCGCGGCGGCACGAGTTCGACGACGGCGAGCCGCGTGCCGGGCGCGGTCGAACGCAGCGTGCGCAGCGCGGGCAGCACGATCGTCGATTCGCCGTAGTCGGTCGCGGCCACGCGCCACGTGTGCGTCGCGGTCGCGGGATCGAACGGCGTGGCCGGGATCACCGCGCGCTCGACCGCTTCGAGCGCATTGCGCAACGGCTCGCGCAGCGCTTCCGCGCGCGCGGTCGGCCGCATCCCGCGCGGGCCGGGCAACAGCAGCGGATCGCCGAACACGTCGCGCAGTTTCTGCAGCTGCACGCTGACCGACGGCTGCGACATGTTCAGCTTCTCGGCCGCGCGCGTGACGTTGTGCTCGGCGAGCAGCACGTCCAGCGTGACGAGCAGGTTCAGATCGAGCCGTCTGAGATTATTCATGGCTATACCTGGGATATCAGGAATTCATTTCAAATATACCGTTGAAAGCCGCATCCTGCAGTCATTCAATCCACGGAGTGACGAACATGAATGTGCTGATCGTGTATGCCCATCCCGAGCCGCGTTCGCTGAACGGCGCGCTGCGCGATTTCGCCGTCGCGCATCTCGAAGCGGCCGGCCACGCGGTGCAGGTGAGCGACCTGTATGCGATGAACTGGAAGGCGACGCTGGATCCGAACGACGTGACCGATCGTGTACCCGATGCGCGATTCGATCCGTCGCTCGATTCGAAGCGCGCGTTCGCAGCGGGTACGCAAAGCGAAGACATCGCACGCGAGCAGGACAAGCTGAAGTGGGCCGACGCGGTGATCCTGCAGTTTCCGCTGTGGTGGTTCTCGATGCCGGCGATCATGAAGGGCTGGTTCGAGCGCGTATATGCGTACGGTTTCGCGTACGGCGTCGGCGAACATTCCGATACGCACTGGGGCGACCGCTACGGCGAAGGGATGTTGGCAGGCAAGCGGGCGATGATCGTCGTCACGACGGGCGGGTGGGAATCGCACTACAGCCGGCGCGGCATCAACGGGCCGATCGACGACTTGCTGTTCCCGATCCAGCACGGCGTGCTGTATTACCCGGGGTTCGACGTGCTGCCGCCGTTCGTGATCTACCGGACGGGCAAGATGAACGCCGCGCGTTTCGACCAGACGTGTACGGCGCTCGGCCAGCGTCTGAACGATCTGTGGACCACACCGCCGATTCCGTTCCGCCGGCAGAACGCGGGCGATTACGAGATTCCGGCGCTGACGCTGAAGGAGGACATCGCGCCGGGGAAAGTGGGGTTCGCCGCGCATTTGACCGCCTGACGGTTACTGCACACCCCGAGGCAGGGCGGCACGGACAACCGCCGCCAAATGCAAGATGCCAAACGCGGAATGCAAACGACCCGGCCGGCCTGCGTGACATCGCCGGCCGCCCGGGTCGTGCTTCTCGTGGCATCTCGTGGCACCTCGCGGCCGTGGGGCACGGCCGCGATTCACCGTTGCTTACCGATCGTCGTCCCGCACCGAAGACGGATGCCGGCACAGCGCCCGCACCTCCATCTCCATATACGGAAACAGCGGCAGCTGGCTCAGCACGTCATGCAGCTGCTGCACGCTTTCGACGTCGAAGATGCTGACGTTCGCATACTGCCCGGCGATCCGCCACAGATGGCGCCAGACGCCTTCGTTCATCAGCCGCTGGCACATCGCCTTTTCTTCGGCCTTCAGCGTGGCCGCCTTCACCGGGTCCATGTCCGCCGGCAGGCGAACGGTCATTTCCACATGAAACAGCATCCTGCACTCCTTGCGTTGTCGATTCGTCGAACGGGAAGGGCGCTCACGCCTGCGCGCGGGCCCGCTCGACTTCGCTGCCCGGCACGTCCTGCTTGTCCTTGAGCAGCGAGAAGTCGAAGTCGATCAGCGCGAACTGCCCGTCGACGCCGTACGGCTTGCCTTCCGCGCCCTCTGCCTGCCTGACCGGCGGGATCAGCCCGTCGCGCGTCGCGAATGCGAAGTCGTCCCACAGATGCGGATCGCCATCGATGTTGATCTGCGTCGTCAGCTTACGATAACCGTCCGCCGAAACGAAGAAGTGGATGTGCGCCGGACGATGGCCGTGGCGGCCGAGCTGGTCGAGCAGTTGCTCGGTCTTGCTGCCCGGCGGCACGCTGTAGCCGACCGGCAGCACGCTGCGGAAGCTGTAGCGGCCTTCGGCATCGGTGCGGATCGAGCGGCGCAGGTTGAACGCGGGCTGCGACGCGTCGAAGTACGAGTAATTGCCCAGATGGTTCGCATGCCACACCTCGACCAGCGCGTTCGCGAGCGGTGCGCCGTCCTGGCCGAGCACCCGGCCGCGCATGATCAGCGTCTGGCCCGGATCGGTGCCGTCGTCGAGCCGCGCGTGGCCGACCGATTCCGGCGCGCCGGCGACGTACAGCGGCCCTTCGATCGTGCGCGGCGTGCCGCCCTGGATGCCGGCCTTTGCCTCGGCTTCGTCCATCCGCACGTCGAGGAAGCGTTCGAGGCCGAGGCCCGCGGCGATCAGCCCGAATTCGCGGCCGGCTTCGTTCAGGTAGTTCAGGGCCGTCCAGAATTCGCTCGGCTGCACGTCGAAGTCCTCGATCGTGTAGCAGATGTCCTTCACGATCCGGTTGACGATCGCGCGCACGCGCGGGTTGCCGGGCTTCTCGGCGGCGTCGTCGAAGGTCTTCAGCAGGGCGTCGATGGCTTGCTTGTTCATCTGTGTCTCCGGTGTCGGTTGTCGTGTGGGGATCAGCGGGCGCCGCGTCGCATCCGTTCGATGCGGGCCCAGTCGAAGGTGATGCCGAGGCCGGGCGTCGCCGGCAGATGCAGCTTGAAATCCTCGTAACGCAGCGGCTCGACGAGGATCTCCTCGGTGAGCAGCAGCGGGCCGAACAGTTCGGTGCCCCATTTCAGCGAGTCGAACGTGCTGAACAGTTGCGCGGACGCCATCGTGCCGGCCGCGCCTTCGAGCATCGTGCCGCCGTACAGTTCGATGCCGGCCGCCGCGGCGATCGACGCGACGCTCGCCGCGCCCTGCAGGCCGCCCGATTGCGCGATCTTCACCGCGAACACGTCGGCCGCGCGATCCTGCGCGAGCGCGAACGCATCGACGGCGCCGTGCAGCGCCTCGTCGGCCATGATCGGCACCTGCGCGAGCTGCGTGAGGCGTTTCAGCCCCGCGCGGTTGGTCGCGGCGATCGGCTGCTCGACGAGGCTCACGCCGGCGTCGGCCAGCCGCGCGCCGGCCCAGATCGCGTCGGTTTCGCTCCACGCCTGGTTCACGTCGACCCGCACGTCGCCGCGCTCGCCGAGCGCGCGCTTGATCGCGACCACGTGCGCCACGTCGTCGGCGACCGCGTTCGAGCCGATCTTCAGCTTGAACGCGCGATGGCGGCGGGCGTCGAGCATCGCTTCGGCTTCCGCGATGTCGCGCTGCGTGTCGCCGCTCGCGAGTGTCCACGCGACATCGACCGTATCGGTCCGGCGCCCGCCGAACAGCTCGGACAGCGGCACGCCCAGGCGCCGCGCCTGCGCGTCGAACAGCGCGGTCTCGATCGCGCACTTCGCGAAGCGGTTGCCCTGGAACAGCTTGCGCGCCCGCGCCAGCGCGGCGCCCGGACGCGTCGCGTCCAGGCCCTGCAGCAGCGGCGCGAAGTAGGTGTCGATGTTGACCTTGATGCTTTCGGGGCTCTCCTCGCCATAGGCGAGGCCGCCGATGGTCGTCGCCTCGCCGACGCCTTCGATACCGTCCGTGCATCGAACGCGGACCAGCACGAGGGTCTGGCAATTCATCGTCGCGACCGACAATTTGTGGGGCCGGATCGTCGGCACGTCGACCAGCAGCGTCTCGATGCGTTCGATGGTGGCGGCAGTTGCTATCATGCGATTCCTCCTGTTGGTGCACATGGTAGGAATTCCGGCCCCGCGTCGTCCAACACTCTTTCCGACTACTTCCATACCTTTGAGGCATGAAATGGAATTGCGTCAGCTCCGTTACTTCATCGCCGTCGCCGAGGAAATGAACATCACGCGGGCGGCGGAGCGGCTGCACATGACGCAGCCGCCGCTGAGCCGCCAGCTCCAGGCGATCGAGGAGGAGATCGGGCTGCCGCTGTTCGAGCGTGGCGCACGGCCGCTGAAACTGACCGATGCCGGGCGCGTGTTCTATGCGCAGGCGAAACGTCTGGTCGACCAGGCCGACGAACTGGGGCCGCTCACGCGACGGCTCGCGCAACTGTCGGAGCGGATCGTGATCGGCTTCGTGCCGTCGGCGCTGTACGGCGCGCTGCCGGATGTGATCCGTGCGTTTCGCGAGGCGCAGCCGGACGTCGAGCTGTCGCTGATCGAAATGTTCACGCTCGAACAGCTCGGCGCGCTGAAGGGCGGGCGGATCGACGTGGGGTTCGGCCGCCTGCGCTTCGACGACGACCAGCTGGTGCGCGAGGCGCTGATCGAGGAAAAGCTGATCGCGGCGCTGCCGGCCGGGCATCGGCTCGCCGATCCGGCTCGGCCGCTGACGCTCGCGGATCTCGCGAACGAGACGATGATCGTCTACCCGAGCACGCCGCGGCCGAGCTTCGCCGATCAGCAGTTGTCGGCGCTGCGCGACGGCGCGGTCGTGCCGGCGGCCGTGCACGAGGTGCGCGAGCTGCAGACCGCGCTCGGGCTCGTGGCCGCGCAGGTGGGCGTGTCGCTGGTGCCGGAGAGCGTCGAGGGCGTGCGCGTGAAGGGCGTCGTCTACCGGCGGCTGCCGGAGCCGGGCGCGACGTCGCCGATCATCATGAGCCGTCGTCTGCACGGCGAAAGCGCGGCCACGGCCGCGTTTTGCGCGATTGCGCGGGAGATGATCGTGCCGGCCGCGTGACGGCTGCCGGACGGCCCAAAAACGCTCGCCGTGCGGGCCGATTATTGCCGCACATGGTTTTTTCTATCCTGCCCGTGCCGGATAAACCGGCAAGGCTGCTCTCCGTAAACAGGGTTGGACGCGGGGTTTCCCGCTCCGTATCGACCTGGAACATTCGAGGAGAGCAGCGTGAGCCGATTTGGGAAAAGCATAAAGTTCAGGATCTTTTTCGCGCTTGCCGCGTGTGTCGCGCTCATGGTCGCCATCGGCGTGTTCGGGCTGTTCGGCCTGTCGAGGCTGAATGCGAACGTCCACGATGCCTATACGGGCAATACCTTGCCGATCAGCGAGTTGTCGGAAATTCGCGCCGCGACCTTCGAGACGCAGCTGCGGCTGCGTGGGGCGTCGTCCGAGCGCGATCCCGCGCGGCTCCGGAGCGGGATCGACGAGACGCGTGCCGAGCAACGCCGTCTCGACACGATATGGAACCGCTACTACGGCCAATCGATCACGAGCGAGAAGGAGCAGCGCATCGCCGACCGCATTCGCGACGTGCTGCCCCGGTTCCGGGCCGGCGTGGACGCGGCCCTCGCAGCGGTGGACGGCGGGGACCGCGATGCCGCCACGGCGGCGATCGACCGGCTGGCGCCCGCCGCCGGCGCGCTCAAGCAGGCGCTCGACGACGACATCGCCCTGAACATCGATCAGGCGAAGTCGTTCGTCGATGACAGCGCGTCGACCTTCGTCATGATCTTGTGGATCGCGATCGGCCTGATCGGCATCGGCGTGCTGGTCGCGGCGTGGGTGTCCGCGCACCTGATGCGACACATCTCGACGCCGCTCGGGCAGGCCGTGAGCGTGGCCGACGAAATCGCCGGCGGGTCGCTGGACAACCGGATCGACATCGCTTCGCACGATGAATTCGGCCGGTTGCTCGGGGCGCTGGCGACGATGGACCGGCAGCTGGGTACGACGGTGCGCGGCATCAAGCGCAGCGCGGAAGCGGTGGCGGTCGCGTCGCGCCAGATCGCGAGCGGCAATGCCGATCTGTCGGCCCGCACGGAAGAGCAGGCCGCGTCGCTCGAGGAAACCGCGTCGAGCATGACGCAACTGACCGAGACCGTGAGGCAGAACGCCGACAACGCGCAGCAGGCCAATACGCTGGCGACGCGCGCAACCGGCATGGCCGATGCCGGCAACGATGCCGTGCAGAGCATGGTCGCGACGATCGGGCAGATCAGCAGCAGTTCCAGCCAGGTTTCCGACATCACGGGCGTCATCGAGGGCATCGCGTTCCAGACCAACATCCTCGCGCTCAACGCCGCGGTGGAGGCCGCGCGCGCCGGCGAGCAGGGGCGCGGCTTCGCGGTGGTCGCGAGCGAGGTGCGCAGCCTCGCGCAGCGCTCGGCGGCCGCCGCGAAGGAGATCAAGGAACTGATCGGCGCGTCGGTGTCGATGATCCGGGACAGCGCGCAGCAGGCCACGGGCGTCGGCGCGACGATGGGGGACGTGAAGCTCGCGATCAAGCAGGTGTCCGATATCGTCGCCGAAATCGCGGCGGCCTCGCGGGAGCAGAGCCAGGGGATCGGGCAGGTCAATCTGGCGATCGAGCAGATGGACCAGGTGACGCAGCAGAACGCGGCGCTCGTCGAGCAGGCAGCCGCGGCGGCGCATTCGCTCGAGGAGCAGGCCGGCCGCCTGCAGGCGGCGATGGCCACGTTCAAGCTCGCCCCGAATGCCGTCGATGTGCCGGCCGTGACGTCGGTCGCGCCTGCGCCGGCATCCGCGCTCGCCCTCGCGCCGACGAAACCGCCGGTGGTGGAGCCGCTGGCGGCAGGGCTGAGCGTCCCTGTCGCGGGCGGAGCCGTCGACTGGAAGGCATTTTGATCGGGATAACGGTTCGCAGCCTGCTGCGACGGGAGTATCGACCCTTGAAAGGCTCGACGCGTTCTGCTCACGTGGTACTCACGCTCGATGCGCTCGTCGACGCATGCGTGCGTTTCGATCCGTCGGACGGGGATCAACGGCTGATCGTCCGGACGCTGGTCGTGCCGATGCTCGCACGGCGGCTGAAGTGGCTGGGGCTGTTGCTGCGCGCGAGTCCGCGCAGCGAGGCCACGCGCACGATGCTCGAACGGATCGAAGGGGCGCTCGCGTGCGCGGCGGCACGGCTCGAGGCTGCGCGCCGGCCGTCCGCGGATACGGCGACGAATGCCGTGCCGCGGCGCGGACCGCGGGCGTAGATCCCGACGTCGTCGCGGGAGCGAGGGCCGACCGTCGCTCGGAGCGCGGTCGCCCGCACGAACGAAAGGCGAATGGTGGAGACAGCGATTGGCAGGACGGCGCGCGAAACGCCGCGTGCGGCGTGGAGCGGCGCGCGGACGGCTGCTTCAGCGCCTGGCGTCGAGCGTTTCCGACGGCGATTCGCCGAACTTCTCCCGATACGCGATCGCGAACCGGCCCAGGTGGGTAAACCCGCAATCGAGCGCGATATCGGCAATCCGCCGGTCCGATGCCGCGCCGCGCAGCAGTTCGCGCGCGTGCGCGAGCCGCGTCGCGCGCAGGTATTGCATCGGGCTCATCCCGCGGAATTGCAGGAACGCATCGCGCAGCGTCCGTTCGGGCACGTTGGCGGCCTGGACGATATCGGCGAGCTGCAGCGGCTGCGCGTAGTGCGCATCGACGAACTCCTGCGCGCGCCGCACGAAACCCGGCGCCGGGTCGCGGTGCGCCGCCTGCAGCACCGACGGCGGATGGCCTTCGATCAGCAGGTCGATCAGCAGATGCTCGAGCTGCGACGCGACCCGCGGGTTCGCGTTCGCACGTTCCAGCAGCTCGGGCGACCGCGCGACGAGCATCAGTTGCTGGCGCCACGCGGCGAGTGCGGTGTCGCTCACGTGCAGCACCGGGTCGAGCATCGCGCGCGGGTTGCCGGTCAGCGCGCCGACGGTCGCCGCGTCGATGCGCAGCACGAACTGCTCGCAATCGGCCGACAGCACCGCGTCGAAGCGCTCGCCGGGCGCGCACAGCACGCCGGTCTGGCCATCGACGCCGAGTTGCCGCCCCATCGCGCGCACTTCGGCCTGCCCGGACAGGCAGAACATCAGCAGGTAGTAGCCGTCGACGGCATCGACCTGCACGCGCATCGCGTCGCCGAACGCGATCGTGCCGATCCCGAGCCCGCCCAGCTTGACGAAATCCATGTGCGACGCACCCCGCACACGGCCGCTCGGCAGCAGCGCGTGCGGCTGCATCACGCGCGAGATTCGCTCGCGCGTCTCGTCGAGATCGCGGGATTCGAACAGCCGGTGCGCGCGCAGCGCGAGCGGCTCGAACGACGTTGGGGACATGGGCCTGTGCCTTGGTATGGACGACGCGCGCTTCGATCCGACGAATGGGTCGCGATCGTGCGGCGGCCGCGTGTGCCGCCATGCTAGCGCAGAAATCCGCCGAAAGTGGATATTGCGCCGCCGCAATCGCACTTTCCGGATAGACGCCGAATATTAGCTTTTCAAAAATCGGCTCCATGCATTCAACGCAACGGAACCACAAGGAGTCCGACATGGAGCAGACAGAATCGCCCGTCGTTTTCGCCGCGCGCGGCGACGCGTCCGACGTGACCTTCCCGCACGACGACGGCTCGCGCGTGCCGTACAAGGTGTTCAGCTCGCGGGCGGTCTACGATCGCGAGCAGGAACGCATCTTCCGCGGGCCGACGTGGAATTTCGTCGCGCTCGAAGCGGAAATTCCGAACGCCGGCGACTTCAAGAGCACGTTCGTCGGCGACACGCCGGTGGTCGTCACGCGCACCGAGGACGGCACGCTGTCCGCGTGGGTGAACCGCTGCGCGCACCGCGGCGCGCAGGTGTGCCGCAAGTCGCGCGGCAACGCGAGTTCGCACACGTGCGTGTATCACCAGTGGAGCTTCGACAACCAGGGCAACCTGCTCGGCGTGCCGTTCCGGCGCGGCCAGAAGGGGATGACCGGGATGCCGGCCGATTTCGACCCGAAGCAGCACGGGCTGCGCAAGCTGCGCGTGGACAGCTATCGCGGGCTCGTGTTCGCGACCTTCAGCGATGAAGTGGCGCCGCTGCCCGAGTATCTCGGCGAGCAGATGCGCCCGTGGATCGACCGGATCTTCCACAAGCCGATCGAGTATCTCGGCTGTACGCGCCAGTATTCGAAGTCGAACTGGAAGCTGTACATGGAGAACGTGAAGGACCCGTATCACGCGAGCATGCTGCATCTGTTCCATACGACCTTCAACATCTTCCGCGTCGGGATGAAGGCGCGCTCGATTCCGGATGCGAACCACGGGCTGCACAGCATCATCACGGTGACGAAGACGGGCGACGATACGTCGGCCGCGTACAAGCAGCAGAACATCCGTTCGTTCGACGAGGGCTTCCATCTGGAAGACGAATCGATCCTCGATCTCGTGTCCGAATACGACGAGGACTGCACGAACCATATCCAGCCGATCTTTCCGCAGCTCGTGATCCAGCAGATCCACAACACGCTGGTCGCGCGGCAGATCCTGCCGAAGGGCCCCGACAACTTCGAGTTGATCTTCCACTTCTTCGGCTATGCGGACGACACGCCCGAGCTGCGCGCGCTGCGCATCAAGCAGGCGAACCTCGTCGGGCCGGCCGGCTACATCTCGATGGAAGACACGGAGGCGACCGAGCTCGTGCAGCGCGGCACGGTGCGCGATGCCGACGCGACGTCGGTGATCGAGATGTCGCGCGGCAATCCGGACCAGCAGGACACGGTGATCACCGAGAGCCTGATCCGCAAGTTCTGGGTCGGCTACCAGAAGCTGATGGGCTATTGAGGCGGGAGCAAAAAATGACGGAAGACATGAAGACGTGGTTCGAGATTTACATGCTCCAGAACCGCTACATCGGGCACCTCGACAACGACCGGCTCGAACACTGGCCGGAGATGTTCACCGAGGACTGCACGTACGAGATCGTGCCGAAGGAGAACGCCGATCTCGGGCTGCCGGTCGGGATCGTGCACTGCACGAACCAGCGGATGCTGCGCGACCGCGTGGTGTCGCTGCGGCACGCGAACATCTACGAGGAGCACACGTACCGGCACATGACGTCGGGCCTGACGATCGTCGCCGAACGCGACGGCGAATTCGATACCGAGAGCAATTACGTGGTCGTGCAGACGCGCAGCAACGGCGAATCGAACGTGTACCAGGCCGGCAAGTACTACGACACGGTCGTGCGCACGCCCGACGGCTGGCGCTACAAGACCAAGCGCGTGATCTACGACACGTCGCGCGTGCAGACGCTGCTCGCGACGCCGATCTGACCGATCTGACCGCTCTGACGAAGCAAGGAACCGACATGACCGAAGCAACGCTGGCCGAGTGGCATCCGCTCGGCGCTTTCGACGAATTTTCCGAAGACGAACCGGCGGCGCGGGTCGCCGGCCAGAAGCCGATCGCCGTGTTCCGGATCGGCGACGAACTGTTCGCGATGCACGACCTCTGCACGCACGGCCATGCGCGGCTGTCCGAAGGCTATGTGGAGGACGGCTGCGTCGAATGCCCGCTGCACCAGGGGCTGATCGACATTCGCACCGGCGCGCCGAAATGCGCGCCGATCACCGAGCCGGTGCGGACCTATCCGATCCGGATCGTCGACGGGCAGGTGGAAGTCAATGTCGGCTGATCCGTTCGTGATCGTCGGCGCCGGCCACGCGGCGCGGCGTACGGCAGAAGCACTGCGCGAACGCGATGCAACGGCGCGCATCGTGATGATCGGCGCGGAGCGCGAGCTGCCGTACGACCGGCCGGCGCTGTCGAAGGACGCGCTGCTGACGGACGGCGGCGAACGGCGCGCGTTCATCCGCGATGCCGCGTGGTACGACACGCAGCGTATCGAGCTGCGGCTCGGCACGCGGGTCGACGCGATCGAGCGCGACGCGCGGCGGGTGCGGCTCGACGACGGTGCGACGGTGCCGTACGGCCAGCTCGTGCTCGCGACGGGCTCGCGCGTGCGCCCGTTCGGCGGGGCGATCGACGAAGGTGTCGCGGTGCACTACGTCCGCACGGTCGACGATGCGCGTGCGTTGCGTGCGCGACTGGCGCCCGGGCGCCGCGTGGCGGTGCTCGGCGGCGGCTTCATCGGCCTCGAGGTCGCGGCGGCGGCACGCCAGCTCGGTTGTGACGTGACGGTAATCGACCCGGCGCCGCGGTTGCTGCAGCGCGCGTTGCCGGAAGTGGTCGGTGCTTACGCGCGCCGGTTGCACGAGGCGCGCGGCGTGATCTTCCAGTTGGCGACGCTGCCGCGCGCGATTCGGCGCGCGCCGGGCGGCGACGCGGTCGTCGAGACCGATCGCGGCGACGTGCCGGCCGACATCGTCGTGGTCGGCATCGGCGTCGTGCCCAACGTCGAGCTGGCGCAGGCGGCCGGGCTCGACGTCGACAACGGGATACGCGTCGACGCAGGCTGCCGCACGGCCGATGCCGCGATCTTCGCGGCCGGCGAGGTGACGATGCACTTCAACCCGCTGCTCGGGCGGCATGTGCGGATCGAATCGTGGCAGGTGGCCGAAAACCAGCCAGCCGTCGCGGCCGCGAACCTGCTCGGCGCCGACGAGACCTATGCCGAGCTGCCGTGGCTGTGGTCCGATCAGTACGACTGCAACCTGCAGATGCTCGGGCTGTTCGGCAGCGAGCGCACGATCGTCGTGCGCGGCGATCCGGCAAGCGGGCCGTTCACGGTGTTCGGGCTCGGCGACGACGGCAGGATCGTCGCGGTGGCCGCGGCGAACCTGGGGCGCGACATCGGTGCGTCGCGCCGGCTGATCGCGGCAGGGGCGGTGCCCGATCCGGTGAAGCTGGCCGATCCGGCGGTGAACCTGAAAACGTTTCTGTGACGCGGTGAACGAACGCGGCCGGCGTGGCCGCGTTCGCACCGGGCAACTGGCACGTGGGCGAAGCCCGTGCCGGGCGGCATGCCCGGCGTGCGGGTTTGTCGTCGGTCGGCGATCGGTGCATATTAGCGGCATTGCCGTTTCACCGGTCGCCCATGACGCCAGACAAAGCTCTCGAACTGAAACGCAGCAAGCGCCGCGCGCTATGGCTGCTCCTGGCCGCCGTCGCGGTGTTCGTCACCACCATCCTGCTGCCGCGCGGCCCGTGGGTCGACGGTTTCAAGGCCGTCGCCGAAGCCGCGATGGTCGGTGCGCTCGCCGACTGGTTCGCGGTCGTCGCACTGTTCCGTCGCGTACCGATCCCGTTCGTGTCGCGCCATACCGAGATCATTCCGAAGAACAAGGACAAGATCGCCGACAACCTCGCGGTATTCGTGCGCGAGAAATTCCTCGGCCCCGATGCGCTCGCCGCGCAGATCCGCCAGCACGATCCCGCGCAGAAGCTCGGCGCGTGGCTCGGCGAGCCGGCGAACACCGACGCGCTCGGCGGCTACGTGACGAAGCTGATGAGCTTCGCGCTCGACATGACCGACGACGCGCGGATCCAGTCGTTCGTCCACGATGCATTCCGCGCGGTGATCGACCGGGTCGACCTGTCGCAATCGGCCGGCGCGATCCTCGATACGCTGACGAAGGACGGCCGCCACCAGGCGCTGCTCGACGACGCGATCGAACAGGTGGTCGACGTGCTCGACAAGGAAGAGAACCGCGAGGTGATCGCGGGCTTCATCGTCGAGTGGCTGAAGACGCAATACCCGAAGGTCGAGAAGATCATGCCGACGCAGTGGTTCGGCGAGAACGGCGCGCGCATGCTCGCGAGCGCGGTGAGCCGCGTGCTCGAAGGCGTGGCGGCCGACCCCGAGCACGAGCTGCGGCAACGCTTCGACCGGACGGTCGTGCGGCTGACCGAGCGGCTGAAGCACGACCCTGCGTTCATCGCGAAGGGCGAGGAGATCAAGCGCTATATTCGCGACGGCGATGCGTTCAACGAGTATGTGCGCGACTTGTGGGACCAGTTGCGTGCGTGGCTGAAGGCCGATCTCGCCCGCCCCGATTCGGCGCTGCACCGGCAGGCCGCGACGCTGGGCGGCTGGCTCGGCGCGCGGCTCGCCGGGAGCCCGGCGCTGCGTGCGTCGCTGAACGAGCATGTGGAGCGGGCCGTGCACGAGATGGCGCCCGATTTCGCCGATTTCCTGATGCGCCACATTCGCGACACGGTGCGCAACTGGGATGCGCGCGAGATGTCGCGACAGATCGAGCTGAACATCGGCAAGGATCTGCAATACATCCGGATCAACGGCACGCTGGTCGGCGGGCTGATCGGGCTCGGGTTGTATCTGGTGTCGCTGGTGCCGCGCTGGGCGGCCGGGTGGCTGCACTGACGCGGGTACGGGCATTGCACCCGCGGCGCGACGCCGTGCACCGCCGGCTCACGCGGCAGCCTTGGCGCCGTGCAATTGCAGGCCGAGCGCCTTGATGACCTTCAGGATCGTGCCGAAGCTCGGATTGCCGTCGTGCGACAGCGCCTTGTACAGCCCTTCGCGCGACAGGCCCGCATCGCGGGCGACCTGCGACATGCCGCGGGCACGGGCGATCACGCCGAGCGCATGCGCGATGAAGGCCGGATCGTCGCCGGCCTCCTGCAGGCAGGCGTCGAAGTAGTCGGCCATGTCGTCTTCGGTTTTCAGGTGTTCGGCCGAATCCCACGGCCGCGTCTTGATCTTGTCCATCGATCACTCCATGTCGAGGTGCGCGGGCATTGCGTGCGCGGCGCGGATGTCGGCCTGTTGCGTCGATTTATCGCCGCCGCAGAGCAGGATGACCCATATCGTTCCGCGCCTCACGTAATAGACGCGATAGCCGGGGCCGTGGTCGATACGCATTTCGACGACGGGGGAGCCGGCGGATTTCCAGTCGCCCGGATTGCCCATCGACAGACGGTCGATGCGCGCCTGGATGCGCCGCCGCGCGACGCGATCCGGCAGGCCGGCGAACCACGCTTCGAAGACGTCGGTGGTCCGGATGCTGAACGTAGGCGCACTGTAGGGCACGGATTGCAGGATGTCAACCATGGTTCACATGTTCGATGAATGGAATTCGGTTGCGCCTACGGTAGCGCCGCGCGCGTCGTTCGAGGTGGAATTGGCCGTCAGGCCGATCCCGTCGCGCGGCGGGAGCCGGCCATCCGGTCGAAGTCGGAATCTCGCGAATCCGTCTACAATCAAAAACGTCTTTGCCGCCCGCGCGTGCTTGCCGCGTGCGGGCGGGTCCGTTCGTCCTCCGGTATCCGGAGGCGCCGCCGCGCATCACGCATCGAGCATCGCGTGTTGCGCGGCGAGCAGTGCCGTGGTCTGTGTCCAGTAGGTAAGGCGTCCGCGTGCCGTAGGCCGGCGCGCGTCCTGAACGCCGCGTGTCCGTAGGCCGGGCAGGCGGCATAACCGAGAGTCCCCATGAAAGCATCGGATCTGTTCGTGAAGGCGCTGGAAGCCGAAGGCGTCGAGTACGTGTTCGGCATTCCCGGCGAGGAAAACCTCGATCTGCTCGAATCGCTGCGGCGATCGAAGATCAAGCTCGTGCTGACCCGGCACGAGCAGGCGGCCGGGTTCATGGCCGCCACCTACGGCCGCCTCACGGGCCGCACCGGCGTGTGTCTCGCGACGCTCGGGCCGGGCGCGACGAACTTCGTGACGGCCGCCGCGTATGCGCAGCTCGGCGGGATGCCGATGCTGATGATCACCGGGCAGAAGCCGATCAAGTCCAGCAAGCAGGGCCACTTCCAGATCGTCGACGTGGTCGACATGATGCAGCCGCTCACGAAGTTCACGCGGCAGATCGTGTCGATCGGCAACATCCCGTCGGCGGTGCGCGAGGCGTTCCGCCGCGCGGAGGAGGAGCGCCCGGGCGCCGCGCACCTCGAACTGCCCGAGGACATTGCGCACGAGGAGGGCGACGGCAAGCCGATCCCGCGCAGCTACAGCCGGCGGCCGGTGGCCGAGGAGAAGGCGGTCGCGCACGCGGTCGACGCGATCCAGGCCGCGCGCCATCCGCTGCTGATGATCGGCGCGGGCGGCAACCGCAAGACCACTTGCAAGATGCTGCTCGAATTCGTCGACAAGACGGGCATCCCGTTCTTCACGACACAGATGGGCAAGGGCGTGATCGACGAGACGCACCCGCTGTGGCTCGGCAACGCGACGCTGTCCGACGGCGACTTCGTGCATCGCGCGATCGAGCAGGCGGATTGCATCATCAACGTCGGCCACGACGTGATCGAGAAGCCGCCGTTCTTCATGCGCACCGACGACAAGACCGTGATCCACGTGAACTTCCTCGGCGCGCAGGTCGATCCCGTCTATTTCCCGCAGATCGAGGTGGTCGGCGACATCGCGAATGCGGTGTGGCAGATGAAGGAGGCGCTGACGCCGCAATCGCACTGGGATTTCGAGCGCTTCAAGATGATCAAGGCGCATTTCGACGCGCACCTGGAAAAAGGCCAGCACGACCCGCGGTTCCCGATGTACCCGGTGCGGATCGTCAACGACCTGTACAACGCGTTGCCGGTCGACGGCATCGTCTGTCTCGACAACGGGATGTACAAGATCTGGTTCGCGCGCTACTGGCGTGCGCACGAGCCGAACTCGCTGCTGCTCGACAACGCGCTCGCGTCGATGGGCGCGGGCCTGCCGTCGGCGATCGCGACGAAGATCGTGCATCCGCAGCGCAAGGTGATCGCCGTGTGCGGCGACGGCGGCTTCATGATGAATTCGCAGGAGCTCGAAACGGCCGTGCGGCTGAAGCTCGACATCGTCGTGATGATCCTGCGCGACGATGCGTTCGGGATGATCCGCTGGAAGCAGGAGAACATGAATTTCCCCGATTTCGCGATGACGCTGCAGAACCCCGATTTCGTGTCGTACGCGCAAAGCTACGGCGCGCACGGGCATCGCGTCGAGTCGGCCGACGATCTCGAGCCGTTGCTGCGCGAGTGCTTCTCGTCGCCGGGCGTGCACGTGATCGACGTGCCGATCGATTACTCGGACAACGAGCGCGTGCTGAACCGCGAGATCAAGCGCCTGTCGGCGCAACTTTGAATTCCCGTTCACAGGAAGGAGTCGTTCCATGTTGAAGGAAACCTATCCGTACTACCTCGCCAACGAAGCCGTCTACGCGAACACCGATCTGGAGGTGACCGACAAGTTCAGCGGCAAGGTCGCCACGCGCGTCGCGCTGGCCGACGCGAAGGCGATCGATGCGGCGATCGCCGCGGCCGTCGACGCCACGAAGCCGATGCGCGAGATGCCGGCCTACCAGCGGCAGGCCGTGCTCGATCATTGCGTCGCGCGGTTTCGCGAGCGTTTCGACGAGCTGGCCGAGGCGCTGTGCATCGAGGCCGGCAAGCCGATCAACGATTCGAAGGGCGAAGTCACGCGGCTGATCGACACGTTCCGCGTCGCGTCCGAGGAATCGGTGCGCATCGACGGCGAGATCGTCAACCTCGAAATCTCCGCGCGGGCGCAGGGCTATACGGGCTACACGAAGCGCGTGCCGGTCGGCCCGTGCTCGTTCATCTCGCCGTTCAACTTCCCGCTGAACCTGGCCGCGCACAAGGTCGCCCCCGCGCTCGCGGCCGGTTGCCCGTTCGTGCTGAAACCCGCGAGCCGCACGCCGATCGGCGCGCTGATCATCGGCGAGGTGCTCGCGGAAACCGACCTGCCGAAGGGCGCGTTCTCGGTGCTGCCCGCGCATCGCGACGGCGCCGACCTGTTTACGACCGACGAGCGCTTCAAGCTGCTGTCGTTCACCGGCTCGCCGGCCGTCGGCTGGGCGCTGAAGGAGAAGGCCGGCAAGAAGAAAGTCGTGCTGGAACTCGGCGGCAACGCGGCCGCGATCGTCGATGCGGACCAGCGCGACCGGCTCGACTACGTGGTCGAGCGGCTCGCGTTCGGCGCGTATTACCAGTCGGGCCAGAGCTGCATCGGCGTGCAGCGGATTCTCGTCCATGCGGATCTTTACGACGCGCTGCGCGAGAAGCTGATCGCGAAGACGCGTTCGCTGAAGATGGGCGATCCGAAGGACCCGTCGACCTTCGTTGGCCCGATGATCTCCGAATCCGAGTCGCGCCGGCTGTCGGGCTGGATGGACGCGGCCGTCGCGGCGGGCGCGAAGATCGTCGCGGGCGGCAAGGTCGACGGCGCGATGTTCGAGGCGACGCTGCTGGAGAACGTCGGGCGCGAGCAGGACCTGTACCGCAAGGAGGCGTTCGGCCCGGTCGCGATCCTCGAGAAGTTCGACCGCTTCGACGACGCGCTCGCCCGCGTGAACGACAGCGACTTCGGGCTGCAGGCCGGCGTGTTCACCGATTCGCTCACGCATGCGCACCGCGCATGGGACGAACTGGAGGTCGGCGGCGTGGTGATCAACGACGTGCCGTCGTTCCGCGTCGACAACATGCCGTACGGCGGCGTGAAGGATTCGGGCCTCGGCCGCGAAGGCATCCGCTACGCGATCGAGGACATGACCGAGCCGCGGCTGATGGTCGTGCGGCGCCGGTAACGCACGGCAGGCGGCGCGGTGCCATGACGGCACGCGGGCAGGCGATCGGCCGGCCCGCGTGCCGTTTTTCATGGTGGCGTGCGCAGCGGCACGGCGCCGCGCGTGCCCCACGCGGCAGGCCGCCCGAAACAGGCTCGACTGCGAGCCTCCCCTCGTGATGTAATCGCGCGAAACTGCCGACCGGGTACGACGCCGGAACGCGCGAATTCATTCTTCACGAGGTCGATTCATGTCCCCCGTCTCGGCATTCAAGCTGGTTCTGCTGTCATTCCTCGCGATCGTCGCGCTCGAATGCATCGCCAAGCGGCTGCGGCTGCCGCCCGCGGCCGCGCTGCTGATCGGCGGCATCGGCATCGCGTTCATCCCCGGGCTGCCGCCGATCAACCTCGATCCCGAGCTCGTGCTGCTGGTGTTCCTGCCGCCGCTGCTGATGGACGGTGCGTACTTCTCCGTGTGGGAAGAATTCAAGCGCAACGTCGGCGGCATCCTGATGCTGGCGATCGGAGCGGTGGTATTCACGACGTTCGCGGTCGGCTTCGCCGTGCACTGGGTCGTGCCGGCGCTGCCGTGGGCCGCGTGCTTCGCGCTCGGCGCGATCGTGTCGCCGCCCGATGCGGTCGCCGCGAAGGCCGTGCTCGAACGCGTCGCGCTGCCGCGCCGGTTGATGGTGCTGCTCGAAGGCGAGAGCCTGCTGAACGACGCGGCCGGCCTCGTGCTGTTCCGTTTCGCGGTCGCGGCCGCGCTCACCGGCGCGTTCAGCCTCGAGCACGCGGTCGTGCGTTTCGCGGAGCTGGGGCTCGGCGGCGTGGTGGTCGGCTTCGTGGTCGGCAAGCTCGTGGTGTGGTTCCTGAAGCTGCTCGACGACGACTATCTCGTGATCACCGTCGCGGTGATCGCCGGCTGGATCGCGTACATCGCGGGCGAAATGGTCGAGGTGTCGGGCGTGATCTCGACCGTCACGGCCGGCATGATCATCGGCTGGCATCAGCACGAGGTGTTCTCGGCGGCCGTGCGCACGCGCGGCACCGCGTTCTGGCAGGTCATCGTGTTCCTGCTCGAGGCGATGGTGTTCGTGCTGATCGGGCTGTCGCTGCGCGGCGCGATCCATCGGCTCGGCGGCTTCGAGCAGGTGCTCGGCACGATGGTGCCGCCCGTGCTCGCGGTGCTGGCGGCGGTGGTCCTGTCGCGCTTCGTGTGGATCTACGCGGTCGAGGCGCTGAAGTGGCCGGTGCGCGGCCTTGCGCGGCGCGGCGAGGCGCCCGACTGGAAGGCCGCGACGATCATGAGCTGGGCCGGCATGCGCGGCGTGGTGACGCTGGCGATCGCGCTGTCGCTACCCGAGGCGTTGCCCGGCCGCGACGTGATCCTGGTCGCGTCGTTCGCGGTGATCCTCGTCACCGTGCTGCTGCAGGGCACGACGATCGGGCCGCTGATCCGGCTGCTGCGCCTGCCGCAGCGCGAAGAGCGCGCCGCGCACCACCTGACTGAGCCGCAGACGTGGGCGTACGTCGAAGCCGCGCAGCTCGCGGCGATCCAGCCGCTCGTGCGTGACGAGAACGGCGTCGTGATCCATCCGCGCCTGCTCGAGCAATACACGTATCGCGCCGAGCTGACCGAACGGACGAAGAACGAGCCCGCATATCCGGCGGAAGTGCGCATGGCGCACTACGACGTGGTGCTGGCCGCGATCCGGGCGGGCCGCGCCGAACTGTTGCGCCTGCACCGGTCGGGGCGCATTCACGACGAGATGCTGCACGCGCTCGAACGCGATCTCGACCTGCAGGAAGTGTCCGCGCAGCACGCGCGAGGGTAAGCGGGCGCGCGGCACGCCGCTCGCGAATCGCACCACGGGCCGGCGTCCTGCCGGCCCTGCCGCGCGCGGGTCGAGCGCCCGTTGCGCGATTGTCTCTTTTCCGCCTGCCGATTCGGGTTATTCGAATCCGGCCCTCAATACGATCGGCCGCCAGCCTTGCAACGCATGCAAACCTCGTGGCGGCGGTCTCGCAAACGTTATCGTCTTTCGAATCCGGAAATGATCCGATTTATCTGTTTCCGTCTCTTTCTGCATATTTGGCAAAACTAAACCGGAAGGAGATAGATGCTGTGTTCTAATTTCATTTAGAATCAGCCGGTTATGTTTATTGAGAGAAAGAATGCGGAGGTAATGCGGTCGCCGACGGGGAAACAAGCGGCGTCCGAGGCCCCGCAAGGCAGTGCCGACAGGCCAAATCGGCGGAATCAGGCGGGTTTTTCAACTGCCAATATAAGATAGCGTCCAAGTCGGATAAACAACTCCTATGAAAGAATCGATTGGAGATTCGGCGTTTGAAACTGTATTTATGAAAGAATCGAGCAGTGATAATGCCTCGGATTGCCTCGAATCGGGGTTATCGGTCCTCCTCGTCGACGACCAGCCGTTCGTCGGCGAGGTGATCCGCCGCGCGTTGCGCAGCGAGCACGACATCGACCTGCACGTGTGCACCGACGCACATCGGGCGATGGCGGTCGCGCGCGACGTGAAGCCGACGGTCATCCTGCAGGATCTCGTGATGCCGGAGATCGACGGCCTCGATCTCGTGCGCGCCTGGCGCGCGGACGCCGGCACCGCACGCGTGCCGATCATCGTGCTGTCCGCGAAGGAGGAGCCGATCGTCAAGCGCGAGGCGTTCATCGCCGGCGCGAACGACTATCTGGTGAAGCTTCCGGACGCGATGGAGCTCACCGCGCGCATCCGCTATCACTCGAATTCGTACCTGATGTCGCGCCAGCGCGACGAGGCGCTCGATTTCCTGTCGCACGACATGCGTTCGCCGCAGACGTCGATCCTCGCGCTGCTCGACGTCTACCGGACCGAACACGGCGACATGCCGGCGATCATGGAGCGCATCGCCGGCCATGCGCGGCGCGCGCTCGCGCTCGCCGACGGCTTCATCCACCTGACCCGCGCGCAGTCCGAGCGCCGCGCGCACGAGGTCGTGAGTCTCAACGAGATCGTGCTCGACGCCGTCGACCAGCTGTGGGAGAAGGCTGCCGGGCTCGGCTGCCGGGTGATCGCGCACGTGCCGGATACCGAGTGCGTGACGATGGGCGACCGCATGATGCTGACGCGCGCGGTCGCGAACCTGGTCGACAACGGGCTGAAGTACGGCCCGGCCGGGATGGACGTTCATTGCACGCTGACCGGCGAGGGCGGCGCCTGGCTGATCGGCGTCGAGGATGCCGGCACCGGCATCGCGCCGGAGCAGCGCACGGCCGCGACCGAGTCGTTCGTGCAGCTCGAATCCGCGCACGGCGCGGCGCGCGGCGGCTTCGGCCTCGGGCTCGCGTTCGTCCGCGCGACGGCGGCGCGGCATCGCGGCCAGATCCTGATGCGCAATACGGCGCGCGGCTTCATGGTCGCGCTTCGGCTGCCGGCGCAAGCGGAGCGGTGATTTCGCGGCGCGGCCTGCCGGCGCCGCGCCGCCCGCGAGACCCCGACGCGCTCGTGGCGCGCCCTCCGGCGCGCAGGCGGGTGTGGATTTTTTCAACGCAGAATTTAGAAAGCCCATAACGAACATGGCCACCGTGACGCCCCGCGCGACCAATGAAAGCCTGCATCCGACGATCGGCGCTGCCCGGCTGACGCTCGGCAATCGCATCCTGCTCAGCTTCGGCGTGCTGTTCGTGCTGATGCTGGTGACAGCCGGCGTGTCGTACGAGCGACTGCGCGCGATCAACGCCGAAGCCGTCAGCATCGAGCGCGACTCGTTGCCCGGCGTCTACCTCGCGTCATCGCTGCGCGCGGCGGTCAACGAAACGTTCGTCATGCTGCAGCAGGCGACCTTCGTCGAGACCGACCCCGACGCCGTGCAGCGCGATCTCGCGAAGATCGCGGACGCGACGAAGCAGGTCGAATCGCTGTCGGTCGACTACCAGGCGTCGATCTTCCGCGACGACGACCGTGCGCGTTTTGCGACGTTTCGCGGCGCATACGATCGCTACCTGCCGCTGTTGACCGACGCGGTACAGAGGCACCGCGGCTCGCGCGACGAAGCGATCGCCGCCTACGCGAAGGTGTTGCCGGGGTGGGCCGAGGTCGTGCAGGACGCGAACATCATGGTCCAGGAGAACCGCAAGTTCGCGGACCAGTCCGCGAGGGTGATCCGCGAATCCGTGCAGGACGCGGAAGTCGTGCTCGTCGGCGCGCTGACGATCATGCTGCTGTCCGCGCTCGGGCTCGGCTACATGCTGTACCGCTCGGTCACCGTGCCGATGGCGCGGCTCGTCGAGGTGCACGACGTGATGCGCACCGGCAACCTGACCCATCGCCTCGATCTGCGCCGCCGCGACGAATTCGGCACGCTCGAAACCGGCTTCAACCGGATGGCCGACGAGCTGACCGAGCTGGTCGCGCGCGCGCAGCAGTCGTCGATGCAGGTGACGACGTCGGTGGCCGAGATCGCGGCGACGTCGCGCGAACAGCAGGCGACCGCGAACGAGACCGCGGCGACGACGACCGAGATCGGCGCGACCTCGCGCGAGATCTTCGCGACGTCGCGCGACCTGCTGCGCACGATGAACGAAGTGGCCGGCGTGGCCGAGCAGTCGGCGACGCTCGCGGGCGTGAGCCAGAGCGGGCTCACGCGAATGGGCGAGACGATGCGCAGCGTGATGGACGCGGCCGGCTCGGTGAACGCGAAGCTCGCGATCCTCAACGAGAAGGCGCTGAACATCAACCAGGTGGTCGCGACGATCACCAAGGTGGCCGACCAGACCAACCTGCTGTCGCTGAACGCGGCGATCGAGGCCGAGAAGGCCGGCGAGTACGGCCGCGGCTTCGCGGTCGTCGCGACCGAGATCCGCCGCCTGGCCGACCAGACGGCGGTGGCGACCTACGACATCGAGCAGACGGTCAAGGAAATCCAGTCGGCCGTGTCGGCAGGCGTGATGGGGATGGACAAGTTCTCCGAGGAAGTACGCCGCGGGATGCTCGACGTGCAGCAGGTCGGCGGGCAGCTGTCGCAGATCATCGCCGAGGTGCAGACCCTCGCGCCGCGCTTCCAGATGGTCAACGAAGGGATGCAGACGCAGGCGAACGGCGCCGAGCAGATCACGCAGGCGCTGTCGCAACTGTCGGAAGCCGCGCAGCAGACGGCCGAGTCGCTGCGCCAGTCGTCGCAGGCGATCGACGATCTGACGCTCGTCGCGAACCAGTTGCGCACCAGCGTGTCGCGCTTCAAGGTCGACGCGTGACGCGCGCCGATCCGCAGAACGGCGCCCACGCGCTGTTCCTGATGTTCGAGCTCGACGGCGAGCGCTATGCGCTCGACGCGGCCGGCATCGACGAGGTGCTGCCGCTCGCCGTCATGAAGGCGGTGCCCGGCGCGCCCGACTGGATCGCCGGGCTGCTGATGCGCGGCGGCCAGCCGGTGCCGGTGATCGACGTGCCGATGCTGGCGCTCGGGCGGCGCGCGCAGGCGCTGCGCTCGACGCGGCTCGTGATGGTGCGTCATCGCGCCGGTCACGCCGATGGCGAGCGCACGATCGGCCTGATCGTGGAGCGCGCGACGCAGACGATGCGGATCGACCGCGCGGCGTTCCGCGCCAGCGGCATCTCGACCGCGCGCACGCGCTGGCTCGGGCGGGTCGCGAACACGCCCGACGGCGTCGTGCAGCAGGTGTCCGTGCCCGACCTGGTCGACGACGTTGCACGCCTGTATCTGTTCGACGGCCTGCCGGGCCACGGGGAGGAGTCCGCATGAACATGTCCGAATCGCGATTTCGCGGCTGGTTGCTGCGCGAGACCGGCATCGACCCCGATTCGCTCGGCAACGATTTCCTGATGCGGGCGCTGGCGGATCGCGTGCATGCGTTGCAGGCGGACGGCGAGCGCGTGCCGTCGGCCGCGCGGCCGCCCGTGACGCCGGAAGCGCTCGACGCGTACTGGCAGCAGCTCAACGCGTCGGCCGACGAACGGCGTGCGCTGATTGAGTTGTTCGTCGTCCCCGAGACGTGGTTCTTCCGCGACCGCGAGGCCTTCGCGACGCTCGCGCGGCTGGCCGCCGAACGGCTCGCCGCGATGCCGGGCCGCGTGATCCGCGTACTGAGCGCGCCGTGTTCGACGGGCGAGGAACCGTATTCGGCGGCGATGGCATTGCTGGATGCGGGGCTCGAACCGGCCAGCTTCACGATCGACGCGATCGACCTCAGCGCGCGTGCGATCGAGCAGGCGCGGCTCGGCTGTTACGGGCGCAATGCGTTCCGCGGGACGGCGACGGAGTTTCGTACGCGGTATTTCACGCCGACCCGCGACGGCTGGCTGCTCGACGAGCGCGTGCGCGCGTGCGTGCAGTTCAGTCATGCGAACCTCGTCGAACCGGTGGCCGATACCGGCATTCGCTACGACTTCGTGTTCTGCCGTAACGTACTGATCTATTTCGACCGCGATGCGCAGGATCGCGTGATCCGCTCGCTCGACGCGCGTCTCGCCGACGACGGCATGCTGTTCGTCGGTCCGGCGGAGACGGGCGTCGCGATGCGGCACGGGATGCGCTCGGCGCGTGTGCCGCTGGCGTTCGCGTTTCATCGCGAGCCGGCCGGCGCGGCGGCCGATGCCTGCGCGGCGCGGCCGGCGGCGCCGCTGTCCGCGGCGGCGCCTTACCCGGGCGCGGAGCGCTTCACGGTCGCACCGCTCGCCGCGCCGCGGCCGGTGCTGGCCGTCGCGCCGCCGGCCTGGCTCGGCGACGTGCGTCAGCCGTTTGCGGTGCCGCCGCCGGCCGTGACGACGGCTGCGATCGACGCACGGGCCGACCTGGCGGTGGCCGCCGCGGCGGCGGCCGCACCGGCCAACGACGGTATCGCGCCGACGCTCGACGAGGCGCCGACGCTGGAGGATGCGCAGGCGCTGGCGAACGCGGGCGCGTTCGACGAGGCCGAGCGCGTGCTCGCGCAGTTCTCAGCGCGCGTTGGCCCGCATGCCGATGCGTTCTACCTGAACGGACTGATCGCGGATGCGCGCGGGCGCGCCGCGGAAGCGAGCGACTTCTACCGCAAGGCGCTGTACCTGCGCCCCACGCATCACGAGGCGCTGACGCATCTCGCGACGCTGCTCGACGTCGGCGGCGATCGTGCGGGCGCGCAATGGCTGCTCGAACGCGCCCGGCGTTCGGCCGGCTGACACGACGACGGGAATGGGACCGACACCGCGATGACCAGAGGAACGCTTGACGTCCTCCACCGCCTAAAGGCGGAGGATTCCCACACCTGGCGATGCACGTCCGCATCGGAGAATGTTCAGCGCAGCGTTGATATCACGATCATGCTCGACACCACAGTCACTGCAGGCCCATTCTCTTATTCTCAGTCCCGCGATACCTTTCGGCCGCGTCGTGCTGTCTTTCGATCCGCACGACGAACAGGACTGGGTCGAACCGCTTTCGTCGACTTCCTCGAACGTGGCCCCGTGCGCGATCGCTTTGTAGCGAAGCTTGTGTCGGAAGGACGACCAGGATGCGTCGTAGACGCTCTTCGCCATCCTGGTTCTGGCGAGTTTTGCGGCCGACACGTTGCCGACCGCGATGTAATCGAAGCGCCGCACCAGATCGTCCTTCCCGCCATCAATGGCGGAGTTTCTCGGAGAAAATTCTGATGAACCGCGCCGCCACTGACGACGCGACGCTCGACGTCGACGATTGCTGGAACCGGATCGGCACGCGCGGCGACCGCTCGTGCGAGCGGTTGAACGACTGCCTGCGCTGCCTGAACTGCCCGGTCTACGCGTCGAACGCGGCCAAGCTGCTCGAGCGTCCGCTCGACGTGGCCGAGATGACCGACGTCACGCGCCGGATGAGCGCGTTCGGCACGGCACACGCGAGCGACGACGACGGCGTGGCGCGCCATGCGGCGCTCGCGTTCCGGGTGGCCGACGAATGGCTCGCGCTGCCGATCGGCGTGCTGCGCGAGATCGCCGGCACGCGCCCGATCCATTCGCTGCCGCATCGCCGCAATTCGGCCGTGCGCGGCGTGGTGAACATCCGCGGCACGCTGCGCATCGCGATCTCGATCGGCGCGCTGCTCGGCCTCGATGCCGGCAAGGCCGGCAGCGGCAGCGACGACGGCCGTTTCACGCGGCTGCTGGTGGCTGCGCACCAGGGCGAACCGGTCGTATTCCCGGTGGACGAAGTCGAGGGCGTGCTGCGCTTCGGCGCCTCCGACTGGGTGCCGGTACCGGCGACGGTCGGGCGCGCGAGCGCCGGCCTGTCGCGCGGCGTGCTGTCGTGGCGTGGCAAGTCGGTGGGGCTGCTCGACGACGATCGTCTGTTCGACGCCGTGACAAGGAGCATGCGATGAGCGGCGATGACGACCTGAGCCACCTGTCGCTGCTCGAACTGTATCGCGAGGAGACGCGCACGCAGACCCAGGCGCTGTCGGAGCGGCTGCTCGCGCTCGAATCGGGCGAGCCCGATGCCGTCGCGCTCGAAGCGTGCATGCGCGCCGCGCACTCGCTGAAGGGCGCCGCGCGTATCGTCGGCGTGCCGCTCGGCGTCGAGATCGCCGGGCGGATGGAAGAATGCTTCGTCGCCGCGCAGGCCGGCACGATCGCGCTGACGGCCACGCACGTCGACGTGCTGCTGGCCGGCGTCGATTTGCTGGTGCGGGTCGGCGATCCGCAGGGGCAACCCGTGTCGCAGACCGAGATCGACGTGTTCGCGGCGGCGCTGACGGGCGCCGACGGCGCGCAGACGATACAGGCGCCGGCCGCCGCGCCACCGCCCGTGCCGCCGTCGTTCGCGCCGTATCGCGATCACGACGGCGCCGCGAACGAGCCGGTCGGGGCCAGTGCCGCGGTGCCGCCGCTCGCCGTGTCGGGCGCGGTGCCCCATCCGGCCCAGGCCGGCCGCGTGTCGGGCGCCGGCGCGATGCGCCGCGTGCGCGCCGATACGCTGAACCGGCTGCTGAGCCTGTCCGGCGAATCGCTGGTCGAATCGCGCTGGCTCAAGCCGTTCGCCGAATCGATGCTGCGCGTGAAGCGCGCGCAGCGCGACGCAGCCCGTTCGCTCGACCTGATGGTCGAGCAGTTCGCCGACGATCTCGACGCCGGCATGCTCGCGTCGATGAACGAAGTGCGGCACATGCTCAACGACCTGCAACGCTCGCTCGCCGAGCGCATGGACGAATTCGACCGCTTCGAGCGGCGCAGCACGCATATCGCCGAGCAGTTGTACGACGAGGCGCTGCAATGCCGGATGCGGCCGTTCGGCGATGCGACGCGCGCGTATCCGCGCATCGTCCGCGATCTCGCGCGCTCGCTCGGCAAGCAGGTGCGTTTCTCGATCGTCGGTGAAGGCACGCAGGTCGATCGCGACATCCTCGACCTGCTCGACGCGCCGCTCGGCCACCTGCTGCGCAACGCGATCGACCACGGCGTCGATTCGCCCGACGCGCGCCACGCGCGCGGCAAGCCGGCCGAGGCGAGCGTCACGCTCGAGGCGCGCCACAGCGCCGGCTCGCTGCTCGTCAGCGTGATCGACGACGGGCCGGGGGTCGACATGGACGCGCTGCGCGCGGCCGTCGTGCGCCAGCGCCTGACCGACGACGAGACGGCCGCGCGGTTGTCCGATCCGGAATTGCTCGAATTCCTGTTGCTGCCGGGCTTCTCGATGCGCGATGCGGTGACCGACGTATCGGGCCGCGGCGTCGGTCTCGACGCGGTGCAGGAGATGGTGCGCGGCGTGCGTGGCGCGGTGCGGATCTTCAACGAGCCGGGGGCCGGCATGCGCTTCGTGCTGCAGTTGCCGCTCACGCTGTCGGTGATCCGCAGCCTGCTCGTCGAAGTCGGCGGCGAACCCTATGCATTCCCGCTCGCGCACGTGCGCCGCACGCTCGAACTCGCGCACGACGACATCGACGTGCTCGAAGGGCAGCCGCATTTTCCGTTCGACGGCCGGCGCGTGGGCCTCGTCGCCGCGCACCAGCTGCTCGATGCGGGCGAACCGGACGTGGCGCGCGCGAGCACGGCGGTCGTGGTCGTCGGCGGCGAGCCGGAGTTGTACGGCGTCGCGGTCGACCGTTTCCTCGGTGAGCGGATGCTCGTCGTGCAGCCGCTCGACAGCCGCCTGCACAAGATCCAGAACATCGCGGCCGGCGCGTTGCTCGAGAACGGCGACCCGGTGCTGATCGTCGACGTCGAGGACCTGATCCGCTCGGTCGACAAGCTCGTGCGCGGCGGCCAGCTCGCGCGGCTCACGCGCGATCCGCAGCTCGCGCTCGCCGACCGGCGCCGCCGCGTGCTCGTCGTCGACGATTCGCTGACGGTGCGCGAGCTCGAACGCAAGCTGCTGGAAAAGCGCGGCTACGACGTGACGGTCGCGGTCGACGGGATGGAAGGGTGGAACGCGGTGCGCAGCGATGCGTTCGATCTCGTCGTGACCGACGTCGACATGCCGCGCATGGACGGCATCGAACTCGTCACGCTGATCAAGGGCGACCCGATGCTCAAGCGCGTGCCGGTGATGATCGTGTCGTACAAGGATCGTGACGAGGATCGCCGCCGCGGGCTCGACGCCGGCGCCGATTACTACCTCGCGAAGAGCAGCTTCCACGACGAGGCGTTGCTCGATGCCGTGCACGACCTGATCGGAGATGCGCGCGGATGAACATCGGTATCGTCAATGATCTGCCGCTGGCCGTGGAGGCACTGCGCCGCGTGATCGCGCTGCGCGCGGATCATCGCGTGCTGTGGGTCGCGACCGATGGCGACGAGGCGGTGGATTTCTGCGTCGCGCATCCGCCCGACGTCGTGCTGATGGACCTCGTGATGCCGAAGGTCGATGGCGTCGCCGCGACGCGCCGGATCATGGCACGCGCGCCGTGCGCGATCCTGATCGTGACGGCGAGCGTCAGCGCGAACACGTCGTCGGTGTACGAGGCGATGGGCGCCGGCGCGCTCGACGCGGTCGACACGCCGACGCTCGCGCTCGGGCTGTCGACCGACGCATCGCCGCAGGCGCTGCTCGCGAAGATCGACCAGATCGGCCGGCTGCTCGAAAGCCGCACCACGGCGCTTGTGCCACCGGGGCCGGCCCCCACGCGCGGACAGCCGACGCTCGTCGCGATCGGTGCGTCGGCGGGCGGCCCGACCGCGCTCACCGCGCTGCTGCGCGCGCTGCCGGCCGATTTTCCGGCGGCGATCGTGATCGTCCAGCACGTCGACCAGGCATTCGCGTACGGCATGGCCGAATGGCTCGACGGCTATACGCGGCTGCCGGTGCGCGTCGCGCGGCAGGGCAGCGTGCCCGAGGCCGGTGCGGTGCTGCTCGCGGCGACCAACGACCATCTGATGCTGTCGCCGCGCGGCGTGCTCGGCTATACGCGGCATCCGGCCGAAACGCCGTACCGGCCGTCGATCGACGTGTTCTTCAACAGCGTCGCGGACGGCTGGCAGGGCGATGCGCTCGGCGTGCTGCTGACCGGCATGGGACGCGACGGCGCGCTCGGCCTGAAGGCGATGCGGGCGAAGGGCTGCTACACGATCGCGCAGGACCAGGCGACCAGCGCCGTGTACGGGATGCCGAAGGCCGCGGCGGCGATCGGCGCGGCGTCGGCGATCCTGCCGCTCGACCAGATCGCGCCCCAGTTGATCGCGCGGATCGCACTGACATCGCGCGACTGACCGTGCATCGGGCAGACGCCGTCGTTTCGGGGTGTGCCGGCGGCTGCATTGCGTGCGTGGCGAGGCGTCGCGTACAATTGCGGCCTGCGGAGATGGCATGCCTCCCTGCGGTCGTTCCGGCGCATGGCGCGCGCGGTGCGGCCCTCAACCGCCGGTTTGCCCGGCTGATGATGCCTGCGTGTTCCTGGGTCGTCAGGAGGTCGCAGGCCGTCCACGCGGTATTCTGCCGCCCAGGTTTTGATATCCCGTCGAATCTGGAAATCATGTTTTTCACCACTTCTGCCGATCTTTTCGCGACCGTGCGCTACGTGTGCCGCTGGCTCGCGCTTTCAGCCTTGCTCGGCGCGCTCGCCGGCACGGCTTCCGCGCTGTTCCTGATCGCGCTGGACTGGGCGACCGGCACGCGGGTCGCGCATCCGTGGCTGCTGTGGGGGCTGCCGGCCGCCGGTTTCGCCACCGGCTGGGTCTACCATCGGTTCGGCCAGTCGGTCGCGCGCGGCAACAACCTGCTGATCGACGAGATTCACGACCCGAAGGCACTCGTGCCGAAGCGGATGGCGCCGCTCGTGCTCGTCGCGACCGTCGTCACGCACCTGTTCGGCGGCTCGGCCGGCCGCGAGGGCACGGCCGTGCAGATGGGCGGCGCGCTCGCCGATCGCATCACGCACGTGCTCCGGCTCGATCGCGAGCATCGCCGCGTGCTGTTGATGGGCGGCATCGCGGCCGGCTTCGCGTCGGTGTTCGGCACGCCGCTCGCGGGTGCCGTGTTCGGGCTCGAGGTGCTCGCGATCGGACGCCTGCGGTACGACGCGCTGCTGACCTGCGTTGCATCGGCGATCGTCGCGGACGTCGTGTGCCGCGCGTGGGGCGTTCATCACACGGCCTATGCGATTCCGTTCGTGCCGGCCGTATCGGCGACGGGGCTCGCCGTGACGGTCGTTGCCGGCATCGCGTTCGGCGTGGTCGGGCGGTTGTTCGCGTTCGCGACGCATGCGCTGACCGCGTGGTTTCGCCGCGTGATCCGCCATGCGCCGCTGCAGCCGGTGCTCGGCGGCCTGCTGGTCGCGGTGGCCGCGACCGTGCTGAACGTGCCGCAGTACCTCGGCCTCGGCATCCCGACGATCGAGGCCGCGTTTCACGGCCCGCTGCCGCTTTACGATTTCGCGGGCAAGTTCGCGTTCACCGTCGTCACGCTCGCGTCGGGGTTCAAGGGCGGCGAAGTGACGCCGCTGTTCTACATCGGCGCGACGCTCGGCAATGCACTGGGCCAGGTGCTCGCGCTGCCGGTGCCCGTGCTCGCGGGGCTCGGCTTCGTCGCGGTGTTCGCGGGCGCGGCGAACACGCCGATCGCGTCGACGATCATGGCGATCGAACTGTTCGGCGCGGATATCGGCGTGTATGCGATCGTCGCGTGCGTCGTCGCGTATCTGTTTTCCGGGCACGCGGGGATTTATCGCGCGCAGCGCGTGGCGGTGGGGAAGGGGGCGCAGGGAGAGGCGGAGTGAGGTAGGGCGTGCGGCCGCGGATGATGTCGCTCGACCGCGGCGGTTCCATGCGATACCCAGGATGCAAAACGACTGACGGACATCCCATGACACTGGACGATTTCCTGACC
This sequence comes from Burkholderia sp. E168m22, assembly GCF_001319805.1. Taxonomy (NCBI): domain Bacteria; kingdom Pseudomonadati; phylum Pseudomonadota; class Betaproteobacteria; order Burkholderiales; family Burkholderiaceae; genus Burkholderia; species Burkholderia sp. E168m22. The sequence goes on along the minus strand of NZ_BBSK01000101.1, from coordinate 137,458 downwards.
GAAGCAAAACGGCTTGCGAGGCCGAGCCGTCAGTACCGCTTCGCGGACGACGGCGAACCCGTCACCGGCTACTGGCATGGGGTTGATGCCGGCGCGTTGTGTATCTCCGTCGAGCGCGACGGCGTCTGGCTGAACGTGTGTCTCGACGAAAGCGGCACGTCGGGCCGCGTGGAGACTGCCACGCAACCCGTCCGTTCCGACCGCCCGCTGTGCCGATCCGATGCGATGTCGCTTCCGTCCGTCGACGCGGTGTTCCGCTTCGGCTCCGCCGCGATCGGCGCGTACCTCGACGCACACGGCTGGCAGCGCGACTGGGGATTCAACGGCAACTTCAAGGGCGCGGCCGCGCACGACTACGAGCGCGAATGGATGGCGCAATGCCCGCTCTACACGGGCGGCGTGGTGGCCGTCGCGGGCGGATGGAACATGCCGTGGCCCGAGGACGACGAACTCGACGATCGCGAGCTCGTCCTCTGGACATTCGAGGCATCGGAACCGTGGGTCGAGGTGTTTTCGGACGGTAGCCGTTACTCAGTGATCCAGCGGATCACCTAGCACGCGCTTAATCAGCCTTTACTGCTTCGGCAGCCGCGCGACGTTGCGCGCCAGCAGTTCTTCGATATCGATGCCTTTTTCCGCCAGCAGCGCGGTGACGACACCGTTCAATTCGCCGAGCGTTTCCTTGACCGATTCGCGAATCGTGTCCACGACGACCTGCGTGCTGCGCTCGATCTCGATGTTGACCTTGTCGTCGACGCCCTTCGCATCGAACGTGGTCGCGCGGCGCGTTTCGGGAATCAGCCAGACGTCGAACCAGCCTTCGTCGCGATTGACGTCCGACACGGTCAGGCTGCAACCGTTGATCGCGATGTAGCCTTTCGCGAATACATAGCGCTTGAACTCGGCCGGCACGCCGATGCGGATCATCCGGTTGTGCTCGGACGACGCGATGTGCGCGATGGTCCCCGTGAAATCGACGTGACCGGACAGCGGATGCCCGCCGATCTCCGCGCCGTCCTTCGCGGCCCGCTCGACGTTGACCCGCGCGCCGGTCGCGAGGTCGGCCAGCGTCGTGATCCGCAGGCTCGGCAGCATCACGTCGAAGTCGATCAGCACCGGTGAATGGATGGTCGTCACGGTCAGGCACACGCCGTCGACCGACACGCTCGCGCCGATCTCGATATCGTCGGTGAACCGCTCGGGGAATGCGATGCTGAACGTTCTCAGCTCGCCGTGATCCTTGATGGCGTCGATGGTGCCAACACCCTGAACAATGCCTGTAAACATGATCTGCCTTTCGTCGCGAATTGCCTGGCCGACATGATAAGTGATCCGCGGGAGAGGCGCGTGACGATGGCAGGCTGGCGGCGGTAGGCCGCTTTCGTGAAAGCCCCGGCCGTGGGCAGGACCACTGCGCACAAGATCGATCGTCACGAGTCGGCCGCTTACGCCTGCCCCGGGCTTTCGCATGTCACCGGGGCCGGTATCTGATAAATGACCGACACGAATTTCGAGGTCTCGCTATGGCCCGTTACAGTGCCGCCGAGGGACTCGGCGATACGTCGGCTCGGATGGTTCTCTTCGGCGACGGGATAGTTGAAGCGCTGAACGTTGAGCGTCGAGCACGCCCATTCCACGACGAGCCTGACCGCCTCTCGTCCGATCCCTTCGCGATGCCGATCTTCGCGGATCCAGACGCCCAATTCCGGGATGGCCTGCTTGACGTGATGAACCCCCACCAGGCCGAGGAAGGATCCACCGTCGCGTTGTCGAATCACGAACACGTAGTCCGTGCCGTCGGTTTGTGCGTGCAGCCACGTCTGCCAGATGCGATCGAAACTTTCCCTGTTGGCCGGAGGGTCCCAGCCCATATAGCGAGTCAGCGACGGCGTAATGCATGCAAGCGTCGCATCCGCGTCTTTCGCCGAGAATGGTGTGAGCCAAAGGCGATTCGATTCGATACGGGTTTCGTCCGGTTGCAGCATCATTTCCTCGTCGTGCATCGACCACGCCAATCGGATCGCCGGCATGACCCGGCGATTGAAGCCATGTCGCCGGGTCATGTGACGACCTGCCTGCATCAAACCTTCGCCGGCTCTCCCAGCGCGCCGGCATCGCGATCCGCCACGCGCCGCGGCGAATCGGCGAGCCCCTTCGCCAGCTCCAGCGCCTGCCGCTCGAACAGCCGGCGGTAGATACCGCCGTCGATACGGATCAGCGCGTCGTGGTTGCCTTCCTCGATCACCTTGCCGCGATCGAGCACCAGCAGCCGGTCGAGCGCACGCACGGTCGACAGCCGGTGCGCGACGACGAGCGTCGTGCGGCCGACCATCAGCCGCTCCATCGCCTGCTGGATCAGCAGCTCGCTTTCGCTGTCGAGGCTCGACGTCGCTTCGTCGAGGATCAGGATCGGCGCATCGGCGAGGAACGCGCGCGCGATCGCGACACGCTGGCGCTCGCCGCCCGACAGCTTGATCCCGCGTTCGCCGACGAGCGTGTCATACCCGTCCGGCAGCGCGGCGATGAAGTCGTGCGCGCTGGCCAGACGCGCGGCGCGCTCGATGTCGGCGCGGCTCGCGCCGGGCCGTGCATACGCGATGTTCTCCGCGAGCGTGCGGTGGAACAGCACGGGCTCCTGCTGGACGATCGCGATCTGGCTGCGCAGCGAATCCTGCCGTACCTGCGCGATGTCCTGCCCGTCGATCGTGATGCGGCCGCCCGACACGTCGTACAGGCGCTGGATCAGCTTGATGAACGTCGTCTTGCCCGACCCCGAATGACCGACGAGGCCCACGCGTTCGCCGGGCGCGATCCGCATCGAGAAATCGTCGTACAGCGGCACCGGATGGTTGCCGTAGCGGAACGTCACGTGCTCGAAGCGGATCTCGCCTTGCCCGATCCGGATCGCCGGCGCCCCGGGACGATCGTCGATGCCGAGCGGCTGGCGTTCGAGCGCGACGAGTTCCTCCATGTCGTTCACCGAGCGCTGCAGGTTGCGGATGTGCATGCCGACGTCGCGCAGGTAACCCTGCAGCATGAAGAACATCGTCAGCGCGAACGCGATGTCGCCGACGCTCGCTTCGTCGTTCATCCACAGCCGCAGCGCGACGCCGATCATCGCGGCCTGCATCGCGACCAGCATCGCCCCCTGCAGCCCGCCGTTGAACGTGCCGCGCACCCACGTGCGGCGCGTGCGCTGCCGCCACTTGTCGATCACGCGTGCGAGCCGCGCTTCCTCGCGCGTTTCCGCGCCGAACGCCTTGACGACCGCGTTGCAGCTCACGGCGTCGGCGAGCGCGCCGCCCATGCGCGTATCCCACAGGTTGCCGAGCCGCGCGGCCGGCGCGACGATGCCGAGCGACACCGCGACCGTCACCGCGATGTACAGCAGCGAACCCGCGCCGACGACGAGCCCCATCACGGGCCAGTGGGTGCCGAGCAGCACGGTCGCGCCGACCAGCATCGCGACCGACGGCAGCAGCGCGATCAGCACGGTGTCGTTGAGCAGGTCGAGCGCCCAGATCCCGCGCGTGATCTTGCGCACGGTCGAGCCCGCGAAGCTGTTCGCGTGCCAGTCGGTCGAGAAGCGCTGCACGCGGTGGAACGACGCGGCGGCGATCTCGCTCATCATCTTCAGCGTGAGCGTGATGATGTTCAGGTAGACGCCCTGGCGCAGCACCGTCGCGCCGATGCCGAGCGCGGCGAGCGTGCCGAACGCGACGAGGGCCGAGTGCCACGCGGCGGCGCGGTCGGTCAGGCCGGTCGACAGCGCGTCGACGAGGCGGCCGGCGAACAGCGGCGTGAGGACGTCGGCGAGCGCGGCGAGCAGCGCGAGGCTCGCGACCGTGGCGATGCGCGCCGGCTGCTTGCGCCAGTAACGGATGGTGAAGCCGAAGACGGCCTGGAATGCCTGGCCGCCCAGATGGGAGGTTTTTCTGGTCATGTATCGTTGCCCGGCGCATCGCGCGACGGGACTTTCCGGTTCGGAGAACGTCGAAAACGCAACAGCCGGGCCGCGCGAAACACGCGGGCGGAGCGAAACGGGCTGTCGGGAAAAGCGCGGCTGACGGGTTAGAGGAAAACTCGGGAGCCGGCGCGGACGGCGGGCTGGATCAGCTGCGCCGCGAGACCACGTTCGGGAAGGTGGCTGGCATTCGGAACATCTGCACCTCCCTGAAGTGAACGGTTGAATGAAAGGACGCCGAAAAGACGTGCTGCGATTTTATCAGGAGTGTCACGCGCGCCGCAACGTCTGACGAATGCGGCGTTGCAGCGTCGATACGGTTAGTATTCAGGGTTTTGGCCCCTTTTCGCGTACGTTCGACGTGGCGGCTGGGGGCCGGGGGCCGGTGGGCGCATCGATTACACTTGCGCGTCCGCGGCGCGCGACGATGCGGCCCGCACAGATTCACTCCGAACCATTCCCGAGGAAACGATGAGCGACGTTCAGCAAGGCATCCTGGCTCCGATCGATACGGCAGCCCGATACCTCACTTTCACGATGTCGAATGACGGCAATATCGCCGCGGCGCTGGCCGCGCTGCGCGAGATCGTCGACGGACGCGACACGGTCGTCGGGTTCGGACACGCGCTGGCCGCCTGGCTCGGGCATTCGGTGCCGGGCCTGACCGAGTACCCGGCGTTCGCGGTGAACGACCGCACGCTGCCGAGGACGCCGGCCGACGTGTGGGTCTGGCTGCGCTCGGACGACCGCGGCGAGATCGTACTGCGCGCGCGGGAGATCGAACGCGCGCTCGCGCCGGCGTTCACGCTGCAGGAGGCCGTCGACGGCTTCCGCTATTCGAACGATCGCGACCTGTCCGGCTACGAGGACGGCACCGAGAACCCGGAAGGCGACGACGCGGTGGCCGCGGCGATCGTGACGGGGCAGGGCGCGGGGCTCGACGGCTCGAGCTTCGTCGCGGTGCAGCAGTGGGTACACGACTTCGACCAGATGGAGCGCATTCCGTCGGGCGAGATGGATCACATCATCGGGCGCCGCCGTTCGGACAACGAGGAACTCGACGACGCACCCGAATTCGCGCACGTGAAGCGCACCGCGCAGGAAAGCTTCGAGCCCGAGGCGTTCATGCTGCGCCGTTCGTCGCCGTGGTCGGACACGCGCCGCGCGGGCCTGTACTTCGTCGCGTTCGGCTGCTCGTTCCGCGCGTTCGACGTGCAGATGCGCCGGATGAGCGGCGCGGAAGACGGCATCGTCGACGGCCTGTTCCGCTTCACGCGGCCGCTGACGGGCGCGTATTTCTGGTGCCCGCCGATGAAGGACGGCAAGCTGGACCTCGCCGCGCTGGGACTGTAAGCGTCGGGCGGGATCGATGAACGGGCGGGTCGCGCCGGATGCGCGGCCCGCCCGTTTCGTTTTTCAAGCTTTCAAGTGGCAGTGCGTATGGCCTGCCGCGTGCGTCAGTTCAACGTCGTTTCGATCCGCGTGCCGCGCTTGATGAACTGCGTCACCGGGGTTTTCTCGCAGATTTCCGTGAGACGCTGGCGTTGCGCGTCGTCGAGCGGGCCGTCGAGCGTCACGACGCGGCGCACGTACTGCACGCCTTCGCGATCGGCATGCAGTTCGGTGCGCACCGCGATGCGCGCGGCCGGCCACGTCTTGCGCTGCATGTACATACGCAGCGTCGCGGCCGTGCATTGCGCGAGCCCGGCGAGCACGAACTCGTACGGCGCCGGCCCGCGATCCTGGCCGCCTTCGCGCGGCGCTTCGTCGCCGGTCAGTGTGTGCGTGCCGGCCTGTAACTGGACGACGTAGTCGGGCGCATCGGCATCGAGGACGGCGGCGGCGTGGATGAGCGACATGGCGAGTCTCCGGTAAGCGGATCAGGGAAAGCGGGCGCCGGGTGGCGGCGTGCAGCCGTCAGCATACCGTCCCGGCCGCGCGGGCGTGCGCTGCGTGCTACGCGTCGGCGATGCCGGCGCTGCTGCGCACGAGCGTGGCGATGCGTTCGCGCACCCACTGATGTGCGCGATCGGTGTCGCGCGACTCGTGCCAGTACGCGAGCAGCGGGAACGGCTTGAGCCGCAGCGGCAGTGGCCGCACGACGATCGGCAGCAGCGCGGCCATGCGCAGCGCATAGGTGTGCGGCAGCGTGACGAGCAGGTTGCCGGCCGCGGCGATCTGGCAGGCGGCGAAATAGTGCTGGCAGGTGAGCCGGATGTCGCGGAAGCGTCCGTCGTTGCCGAGCAGGACGTCGAGCGATTGCGGCTCGCCGAGCGACGACACGGCGATATGCTGCGCCGCGAAATAGTCGCCGCGTCGCAGCGGGTCGTGCGCGAGCGGATGATCGCGGCGCAGCGCGACGACGAGCGAATCGTCGAGCAGGTGTTCGGTGGCGATGCGCGGGCCCGTCTGCACGCGACGGTCGACGACGAGATCGAGGTTGCCCGACGCGAGTTCGCGTTCGATGTCCGGTACCGCGATGCGGCGGCTGACGAGCCGGAGGCCCGGCGCTTCGTCGGCGAACGCGGCGACGATGCGCGGCAATGCGATGGATTCGAGCACGTCGCGAATGCCGACCGCGATACTCAGGTCGAGCGTCGCGGGATCGAAGGCGGACGGATCGCGTGCGGTACCTTGCAAGCCTTTCAGATGCAACTGCACGTCCGCGATGATCGACCGCGTGCGCTCGGTAGGCACCACACGGTTGCCCTGACGTACGAACAGCGGATCGTCGAAATGCGCGCGCAGCCGGTTGAGCGCATGCGTGACGGCCGGCTGCGTGAGATGCAGCGCACGGGCGGCCGCGCCGATGCCGCCGTGCACGTAGACGGCGTCGAGCACGCGAAACAGGTTCAGGTCGAGACGGTGATCGGCGGGCACGGAGCGCGGGCGGCGAGGTGAAGGACGGATCGATTCTAAAGGATGCGTGGGCAACCGATGCGCCGGTTGGCATGCGTGGCGATCGTGCGCGTTCGATGCGTGTCGATGCGTGTCGATGCCGTTCGCGCCAATACGCGAGCATCCGTTTGACCGATGCGCAACGCAATCGAACACGCATGTCATTACGCATGACGGCCGCAATAATCGGCCGCATCGCCTATGCATTTCCGTGCCGGCATACCAGCGGCGCACGCCAGCCTGTAGTAATCCGCCATCATGCTGTCCCGGTCGGCCATTTCGCGCCAAAGGCGCTACCCGTTCGGCTAAGATGCCGTCGCTTCATATTTCGGGATAGCCGTCCTGTCGCACGCATTCAAACCAAATATAAGCCTGACAGTTCGACGGTATTAGAAGAAGTCGAACGAGTCGGGGGCTTGGCCAGTGAATGCAGCAGATCAGCGGTGGGTCGTTATCTATTTGAGTACGGGGTTTTCGTTGGCCCAGGCCGCGCGCCTCGGCGAAGCCTTCAACCTGGCGAATCGCCTGCATGCGTACAGCGCGGATTACCAGCTCAAGTACGTATCCGAAAGCGGGGGACTGTTGCAGTCGTCGTCCGGCGTGCGCATCGCGGCCGAGCCGTTCGGCGACGAACATAGCCGCCGTGCGCGCGCGTTCTTTCATCTTCATGGCGAGCGCGCGGCCGTCAATTGGGACGACGCATTGCAGCGGCGCCTGTCCGACATTCGCCAGCATGCGCGCTGGATCGTCGATGCGATGGAGTTGCCCGCGCTCGCCGCCACGCGGCGGCCGTCGTCGTCAATCGACGTGCGGCCCGGCCGGGCCGGGCGCCGCGCCACCACGACGATCGAATTGCAGGCCGGCGAGACCGACGTGTTCGCCGCCGCGCTCGACATGTTTCGCGTCGACCTCGGCGACGGCGCCGCGCAGGAGATCGCCAGCAACATGATGCGGCCGGTCGAGCAGCGCTACGCGCAGTCGATGTGGGCGTTTCGCGAACTGAGCGCGAGCCCGTCGATCCGGATGTCCGCGCAGCGGTTGCGTGCGCAGAGCGTGAACCGCATCTCGATCGCGAACGCCGCGCAGGCGGCCGCGATGAGCGAGCGCAATTTCCTGCGGCGCTTCAAGAAGGAAATCGGCGTGACGCCGACCGAGTTCGTCCAGCACGTGCGGCTCGAGCGGGCGTGCCACATGCTGATCCATACGACGCTGCCGGCCGACAAGGTCGCGCGGCGCACCGGCTTCGGCAGCGGCGAGCGGCTCGCGAAGCTGTTTCGTCAGCGGCTGTTGATGTCGCCGACCGAATTTCGCGTCGCCGAGCGGGAAAAGATCCTCGCGCACGGCGCGGCGTCGCCCGATCCTGACGAACGGCTTGCCGCCGCGTGTTGCGACGGCGACGGGGCGGATTGCGACGCCTGCGTGGCCGCGCGCGGGAAAACGGGACGGATACCCGTAAAATCGACGGATCGCGATCTCGATTCCCGGTTTCCATGCCCTTCCTCCCCACTACCGCCACCGCCCCTTTCTGCCCGTCGGAAGTAAAGGGCAGCATCACGATCGACGCCGCCGCGCCGCGCTGGCAGAAGCTCAGGCGTTTCTTCGGCCCCGGCCTGCTGGTCGCGATCGGCTACATGGACCCCGGCAACTGGGCGACGGATATCCAGGCCGGCTCGCAGTTCGGCTATTCGCTGCTGTGGGTCGTCGCGTTCTCGAGCCTTGCGGCGATCTTCCTGCAGATGCTCGCGGCGCGGCTCGGCCTCGTCGCGGGCAAGGATCTCGCCCAGGCGAGCTACGAGCGCTACGGCCGGTTCGGCCGCGTCGTGCAGTGGATCACCGCCGAAGTGTCGATCATCGCGTGCGACATCGCGGAGGTGCTCGGTTGCGCGCTCGCGTTCAAGCTGCTGCTCGGCGTGCCGCTCGCGTGGGGCGTCGTGCTCACCGCGCTCGACACGGTGATCGTGCTCGGCCTGCAGGGCAAGGGCTTCCGGCAGATCGAGGCGATCGTGCTCGGGCTGATCGCGACGATGGCGTTCTGCTTCGTCGCGCAGGTGGCGATCACGCCGCCCGACTGGCATGCGGTGGTGGGCGGCCTCGTGCCGGGCGACCCGGGCCACGACCGCAAGGATGCGATCGTGCTCGCGCTCGGCATCGTCGGCGCGACGATCATGCCGCACAACCTGTACCTGCATTCGTCGGTCGTGCAGACGCGGCACGTCGTCGGCGGCGCGCGCGGGGTGATCCGCGACACGCTGGCGCTCGTGCGCATCGATACCTGCGTGTCGCTGTTCGTCGCGATGCTCGTCAATGCGGCGATCCTCGTCGTCGCGGGCGCGGCATTCCATGCGACGGGCCAGCACAACGTGACCGACATCGAGCAGGCGTACCGGCTGATCACACCGATCGCGGGCGGCGCGGCCGCGCTGTTGTTCGGCATCGCGCTGCTCGCGTCGGGGCAAAGCTCGACGCTGACCGGCACGATCGCCGGCCAGGTCATCATGGACGGCTTCCTGCATACGAAGATCCCGTGCTACCAGCGCCGGCTGATCACGCGCGGGCTCGCGCTCGTGCCGGCGCTGATCGGCGTGCTGTGGCTCGGCGACGGCTCGGTCGGGCAACTGCTCGTGTGGAGCCAGGTGCTGCTGAGCCTGCAGTTGCCGTTCGCGATGTGGCCGCTGATCCGCTCGGTCAGCGATCGGCGCACGATGGGCGAGCACGCGATCGGGCGCGGGATGCAGGTGGCCGCGTGGGCGCTGTTCGCCGTGATCACCGGCACGAACCTGCTGTTGATTACCGGTGTCGCGGGCTGATACAGCCTGTCACAGGCTGACACAGGCATGCTGCGTGCCTGCGGTAAACTGCGGTCTTTCGATCGTCTCCGAAGTCCATCATGTGGAGTGAAATCAGCAACATCGGCGATGCCGCGCTGACCCTGCCGATCGCGGTGACCTGCGCGGCGTGGCTCGCGCTGACCGACTGGCGCCTCGCCGCCCGCTGGGGCGTGCTGCTGGCCGCCGGGATGGGCGTCGTCGGCGCCACGAAGATCCTGTATGCCGGCTGCGGCATCGAGCTTGCGCGGTTCGATTTCCGTGTGATCAGCGGCCATACGATGCTGTCGACGTCCGTATGGACGGTCGCGCTGTCGATGCTGTGGCAGGCGTTCCGGCCCGGCAAGGCGCCCGGCGTCGCGGCCGGGCTGGCCATCGGCGCGATCACGGCCGTTGCCCGCGTATTCGATCACTCGCACACCGTGCCGGAAGTCGTCATCGGCTGGCTGCTCGGCGCGCTGGTCGCGCTGGTGTTCCTGCGCGGCTACGACGGCGTGCGGCAGCGCGCGTTCTCGCCGCGCGTCGCCGCGGTCTGCCTGCTGCTCGTGTCGGGCATCGCGTACGGGCACCGCGCGCCGTTCCAGCAGATGATCGACACGCATTCGCCGCAGCTCTGCGCGTTCGTGCGGGCGCCGTCGGGCGAAGGCTTCTGACTGGTGCCGATGGCGGGTGCTCCGGCACCGCCTTCCTGCCGCCGGCATTCGGTCCGGTGTTTTCCGGCCGGCGCACGATGGCAAGTCGGTTCATCTTCCCCCAGGGCGTTCTCTTCCGTGCGGGACGCCACACTTCCGTTATCCCGATAATCGATTCGTCTGCCCGTTCATCCGACTGGTCGCGCCGGCCTCTTTGCGCACCGTCGCCGGTACGCGCAAGTCATGAATGAGGTCTATGACCGGGCATAACGAATATTCATTTCATCGATTGGCGGCATTCGCGTACGCTGGCTGTCGTTCAACCGCGGGCAAGGCTGTGCGGCCGGTTCCGCGCGCGTCGCATTCATCTCGATATACTCGCGGAAAACCCGTGCGATGCGTCGCCATGCCGGCGCACGTCGGCTGGAAGATGCACGGGAAACCCCGTCGCGGCAGCGTTCCGCGACGACGATTCACGACAGGAGCAGGTCACATGACAATCCTTTCTCCGCGCCTCGCGGGCAAGTGCGCATACATCACGGGCGCCGCGGGCGGCCTCGGCCGCGCGATCGCGCGCCGCATGGTCGAGCAGGGCGCGCGCGTGTTCGTGACCGACATCGCGGAAGCGGCGGTGCTCGACGCGTTCGCGCAGGAACTCAACGCAGGTCACGCGACGCCGGTCGCGTTCGCCGCGACCCAGGACGTGCGCGACGAAGCCCGCTGGCAGGCGCTGCTCGCGCAGGCGACCGATGCGATGGGCGGCCTGTCGGTGCTCGTCAACAACGCGGGCGTCGGCTCGATCGGTTCGCCCGCGCAAATCGAGCTGGACGAATGGCGGCGCGTGATGGCGATCAACGTCGAAAGCATCGTGCTCGGCTGCAAGCATGCGCTGTCGTATCTGGCCGAGAGCTATCCCGCGTCGATCATCAACATCTCGTCGGTCGCCGCGTTCAAGGTCGAGCCGGATTTCACCGCGTACAACGCATCGAAGGCGGCGGTCGCGTCGCTGACGAAGTCGGTCGCGATCGACTGTGCGCGCCGCGAGATCGACGTGCGCTGCAATTCGATTCACCCGGCGTTCATTCGCACGGGGATCGTCGAGCCGCTGTTCCAGTCGCTCGGCGAACGCGACGCGACCCGCAAGCTCGCGCGCGGCATTCCGCTGCGCCGGCTCGGCGAGCCGGACGACGTCGCGCATGCGGCCGTGTATCTCGCGTCCGACGAGAGCCGCTTCGTGACGGCCGCCGAACTCGTGATCGACGGCGGCATGTGCGCGGTCTGACGCGTATCCCGAACCACAACGATTGGAGGAGAACATCATGTCGACACCCGTGAACCGCCAGCTGCTGCTGAAGACGCGCCCGGAAGGGCGGGTCGGCCGCGACCATTTTTCGCTCGTCGAGACGCCGGTACCGGCGCTCGCCGACGGCGAGGTACTCGTGCGCGTGCTGTATCTGTCGATGGACCCGACCAACCGCGTATGGATGAGCGACGTGCCGCAGTACTTGCCGCCCGTCGCGATCGGCGAGGTGATGCGCGCGCTCGGGATCGGCCGCGTGGTCGCGTCGCGCCATGCGGGTTTCGCGGAAGGCGATCTCGTGCAGGGGCTGGTCGGCTGGCAGGACTACGCGGTCGTGCCGGCCGAGCAGGTCGCGCAACTCGTGAAGCTGCCCGCGCAGTCGGGCCTGCCGCTGCCCACGCTGCTCGGCGCGTGCGGGATGAGCGGGCTGACCGCGTACTACGGGCTGACCGACATCGCGCCGGTGCAGCCGGGCGAAACGCTCGTCGTGTCGGCGGCGGCCGGCTCGGTCGGCTCGATCGCCGGGCAGATCGGCAAGATCCACGGCGCGCGGGTGGTCGGCATCGCGGGCGGTGCGGACAAGTGCCGCTACCTGACCGAGACGCTCGGCTTCGACGCGGCCGTCGACTACAAGGCCGACGATTTCCGCCAGCAACTGAAGGCGGCGACGCCGGACGGCGTGCACGTGAACTTCGAGAACGTCGGCGGCGAGGTGATGCGCGCGGTGCTGTCGCGGATGGTGATCGGCGGGCGTGTCGCGCTGTGCGGCGTGATCTCGAACTACAACAGCGGCCGCGCGGCCGACGACGTCGGCGTGCTGATCTCGAAGCGGCTGACGATGCGCGGCTTCCTGATCCTCGACTACCGCAAGAGCCGCGAAGCCGTGCAGACGCTCGCGGGCTGGCTGCGCGACGGCCGGCTCAAGGCCGAGGAGACCGTGGCCGACGGTCTCGAAAACGCGCCGGACGTGTTGAATCGCCTGTTCGACGGCGACCATCGCGGCAAGCTCGTGTTGCGTGTCGATCCGGACGCGTGACGGGCGTGTCACGCCTGTCGGATCGGGCCGCGGGCGCGGATCGACCGCGCTGAGTTCGATCAACCCGGCTGCAGTTTAGGACTTGTCCCATATATTGTCCGAGCCGCTCTCCCTACAGTGATTGCCAGCACACAGGCGGCGTGACGACGCGTCACGCCGCCTGTTTTTCTGGTGACGCGGCAGAGGGGAGGGAACATGCGGAACAACGCGAAGCGATCGGCATCGGTAACGGCAATGAGCGCCGGGGCCGTGCGGAAGAGGGTGTTCGGGCTCGGTATCGTGCTCGCGATGTCGATTGCCATGTCGAGCGCGATGGCGGCCGGACAGCCCGCATCGGATGGCGTCGTGCGGTTCACCGGCTCGCTCGTCGATCTGTACGACGTGACGCTCGATGCTCCGGTGGGCGCGCTCGTTGACGCGGGACAGGCGGCCGATGGCGGGGCAACGGCCACGGTCCGGTTCGATGCGCATGGCCGGCGTTTGCCGGGTGCGCAGGTCGCGCTGGTGAAGCCCGACGGTGCGGCGTTCGCGCCGGATGACGGCACGGCGGTGCGTGCCACGTGGCGCGATGCGCACACCGAGCGAAGTATGCCGCTGGCGCCGGGCCGGGTTCATCGCGTCGGCCCGTATGGCGGCGTGATGACGGTCGCGGCGGATGAAGCAACGGGCGCCGTGGCGCCCGTCGTGATTCATATCCGTCATCCTTGACCCGCTCTCCGCACGCGTGCGGTTCGCCGGCGGCCGGAGGGCGTCATTCGCCCTGTTCGGAGCGTGCGTAGATGTCCCAACTGGCCATGAACAGCGCGGCGACGAGCGGCCCGATCACGAAGCCGTTGATGCCGAACAGCGCCATCCCGCCGAGCGTCGAGATCAATACGACCCAGTCGGGCATCTTCGTGTCCTTGCCGACGAGGATCGGGCGCAGTAGGTTATCGACGAGGCCGATCACGCCGACGCAGAACGCGACGAGGATCACGCACTTCCAGACCGCACCGATCATCAGGAAGTAGAGCGCGGCCGGCACCCAGACGAGGCTCGCGCCGATCGCCGGCAGCAGCGACAGGAACGCCATCAGCGCACCCCACAGCACCACGCCCTCGATCCCGAGGATCCAGAAGATCAACCCGCCGAGCGCGCCTTGCACGAGCGCGACCGCGATGTTGCCCTTCACCGTCGCGCGCACGACCGTCGTGAATTTCGCGAGCAGCAGGTTCTTGTGCTCTTCGTCGAGCGGCAGCGCACGGCGCACGCGGCGGCCGATCTCGCCGCCGTCGCGCAGCAGGAAGAACACCATGTACAGCATCACGCCGAAGCTCACGACGAACTGGAACGTGTTCTGGCCGATGCTGAGCGCCTGGGTGGCCGCGAACTGGCTGATCTGCGCGGCGCCGTCGGTCAGCTTCTTCTGGATGCCCGGGATGTTGGTCAACCCGTATTTCTGCAGCAGGTTCTGGATCGACGTCGGCAGCGCGTGAATGATGTCGTGGAAGTACTGCGAATAATTCGGCTGCGCGTCCTTGAGCTCCTGGTACACGTAGGCGATTTCCTGCACGAGCGTGGCCGTGACGAACACGAGCGGCAGGATCACGATCAGGATGATGAGCGACATCGTGACGAGCGCGGCCAGGTTGCGCCGCTTGCCGAAGCGCGCGGCGAGCCAGCGTTGCACGGGCTGGAACAGGATCGCGAGAATGGTGCCCCAGAAGACGGCGCCGGAAAACGGCGCGAGGATCCAGCACAGTCCGACGGTGACCGCGAACAGCAGGAAGTAGAAGAATTTTTGGTGGTCTTGTCCGCTATCCATGAGTGGCATTCGCGCAGATTGATGCGTGGTTGGATTGAATCTCGTTGTCCCGCGCGCGATCGGTTCGCGAACGTCACGGGTTCGCGGCGCAACGCGCCGCCGGGCGGCCCATGCGGAGTATGCCCGCAAAGGTGCCGCCATCATAGCCGCTGCGAGAGACGCATGCGAAAACGCCGCGGCCGGGGCCGCGGCGCTGCCGGGAAGCGAACGCGGCGCGAGGCCGCGTGCCGCATCGTCAGATGTTGAGCTTGGTGACCTTCGTGCCGTTCACCGACAGGTCGCCCATCAGGCCCGCGTTGGTCAGGACCAGCACTTCCACCGGTGCGGTAGCCGTGTTGGAGTCGACCGCGCCGTTCGCGCCGACCTTCACGACCGCGACCGACGCGTCGGCGCCGGCCGACCAGCCGTCCGACTTGCGGAACGAGTCGAGCGCATCCTGCGTCATGAACAGGAACACGACCGCCTTCGACTGCGCGCCGGCCTGCAGGCCGACCGACAGCGACGACGTGTTGTAGTAGCCGACGGTGCTGCCGCCGACGCGCAGCGCGCCGTTGCCGGACTGGGCGCCGACGATGAAGCCGGCCTGCAGCACATTCGGGAACACGAGGACGCCGCGTGCTTTCGAGACGAGGTCGCGCGAACCCGGTACCGTCGAATATAGGCGCGACAGCGTTGCGTTCACGCTGGCGTCGATCGACTGGCGCTTCGACGCGCTGGCCGCGGCGCTATCGGGTTTGCCGGGCGTGGTCGTGCAGCCGGCGAGGGCGAGGCTGCCGAGCATCACGGCGGCGGCGGCTTTCATGGCGAGGGACTTCTGCATGGCGGTTCTCCTTCGTTGTCTGATGGATGACGGGCGGGCGGCGGTGCACGCCGCCCCGTTCAACGGCGGGAAAGGAGCAGGCCCGCAACGAACGCAAGGCCCGCGACGACGCCGGCGGTTTGCCACGGGTTCTCGTGCACGACCTGCGATACGCGCTCGGCCGAATCGCGCAGCCGGGCGGCCGCGCTGCCCGACGCATAGTCGAGCGCGCCGCGCGCTTCATCGAGCCGGGATTGCACGCGCTTGCGCAGCGCGGCGATATCGCCATCGCCATCGTTTTTCAGCAGATCTTCCAGTTCGTCGACCAGCCCGCGCAGATCGTCGGTCACGTCGGCATGCAGGTCGCGGGCAGCCGCGCGCGTCGTGCGGCCCACGCGCCGGCCGGTGCGACGAATATCGGACAGGCCGCGGTCCAGCTTGTGTTCGATCGAGTCGGTAAGCGCCATGGTGTTTATCCTCCTTTGATTCCAGGCAATTTGAAGATAAGACGAATCCCAGCAACTGATGTGATTCACTTGATCCGATTGAGTTTCGAGACAAATTTTCAATTCGTCGGCAGGATCGCCGGGAAGCCCCGCCGCACGGGGCGGCGCAGCGGTTGAAAAAATTTCGCGTTTCGCGGCGATACAGCGTGTCGAGCAGCGGGTCGCAGTGAAGGTCCGGTAAATATGGCGTCGCCAGGGGCGTCAGGTAAATAGTGCCATTGCAGGTTGGACGCTGATGCAAATGCACTACTCGACGCGTCATCGATGCGCACGATTTGTGCCCGGTGCCGGTTGCGTGGCGGCGTCGTCCAGCGCGACGTCGATGACGACGGGATCGTGGTCCGACGAGCGGTAGGCGTCGGGTGCGTAATAAGCCGATCGTTGCGCGGACGTTTTGTAATCGGGCACGGGTTGCAAGACCACCGGTTCGTCCGCGTTGATGTGCCAGAACCGCACGGCCTTCACGCGCGCGGCGAGCGCCGGCGTGGCAAGCGCATGGTCGAGATTGCCGGCTTCGCCGCGAAATACGTAGCTGTACGCAGCATCGCCGACGAAGCGCACAACCAGGTTCGCGTAGCCGCGCGCTTCGAGCGTGCGAAGCGGGTCTTCCTTCGCATAACTGTTCAGATCGCCGATCAGCAGCACGCCGTCGGCCGCGATGCCCGTCGGCGAGGTGGCGAGCCAGTCGGCGACGCGTGCGGCCGCCCGCGTGCGCGCCGCGTTCCAGCAGCCCTGGCCGTCGGACTGGTCGAGATTGGCGCCGCTCGCATGCGGGCAGTTCTTCGACTTCAGGTGATTGACCGCGACGGTGAACGTGCGTGTGCCGTCGATGCGCCGGAACGTCTGCGCGAGCGGCGGGCGGTGGCGGCCGCCGAGTGCGACGGTGACGGCGCGCCCGACCGGCTCGACCGTGCGGCTGTCGTACAGCAGCGCGACCGCGATCGCGTCGCGGCCCAGCCGCGCCGTGCCGGGATCGACCGCGCGCCAGCCGTCGCCGAGTTGCGCGGCGAGCCGACGGATGGCGCTCGTGTCGCCGTGGCCGTTGTTCGCGATTTCCATCAGCCCGATCACGTCGGCGCGCAGCGCGCGCAACGACGCGACGATCTTCGCTTCCTGCCGCGCGAACGCGGCGGGCGTTTTCGCGCCGCGGTTGCCCGGCGCGTCGAATCCGCCGCCATGGCCGTCGCCGTTGAAATAATTGAAGACATTGAACGACACGATGCGCACGTCGGCATCAGGATGTCGGGCCGGTGGCGCGGGACGCGGGTTCGCCGCGGCATCGAACACGGGCGCCGCGCCGGCCACCGGTTGCAGCCGCCATGCGCCGTAGCGCCATTCGAGCACGCCTTCGACGCCGCGTACGGTGGTGCCCGCGCGCAGCGTGTTGGCGGCGCTTAGCGCGGGCGGCGGATAGCGGACGGTCGCCGGGTCGCGGCGGCTCGAGCCGTCGTCGAGCACGATGCGGTTCAGTGCGTTGGCCGCGGCCTGCGCGGCAGCGTCGGCCGGCGGCGCGACCTGGGTCGGCACGCGCAGCCGGCCGTTGCTCAGCACGATGCTGCCGTAGCGACCGAGTGCGTAGGTATCGCTGACCGTCAGCGTTTGCGGCAGGCGTACGCGCATGGCTTCGTGCGCGGCCAGGACGGCAAGCGACGCGACGGGCAGCGTGAGCGTCGCCGGTGTGACCGTCTGCCCGCGTGCGCAAACGGCCATGCGGCTCGTCAGCGTGAATTGCGTCCGGCCGTATTTCTCGTCGACCTTGCCGGTCAGATGCACGAGGTCGCCGGGCGTCGCGCGCGTGTTCGGTGCGTAGACGAACAACCCTTCCGGGACGCCCGGCCGGCGCTGCCGCTGCGCGTCGGCCTGCTGGACGAAGAAGCCGCCCAGGCCGTCGGCGCCGCCGAACGCCGCGGTGACGACCGCTTCGATCGACGTCGTTTGCCCGGCGAGCGGCGACGGCCCGCCGCCGCGCCGGAGCTCGGCAATCGCCGTGGCCGCACCGCCGCAGCCGCTGCTGACCGGCAGTGCAGCGGCGGCGGCCGGCGGGGCGAGGAGCGCCACGGACAGCACGGCGGACAACACCACGAACAGCGCAACGGCAGAGAGGGGAAGCGGGCGTGACATGAGACGGTCCACAGGATGAAAATCCGACAGTTCGGGACCGCATCTTGAAGGCAAAATGTCAGGCTGCGGCCGAAATGGCCGTCCGGCCAGTGCCGGTTGGCCAACGATGCGGCAAGCCGCTCGGCGGCTGTTACGCTTTCGCACCGGGCGTCGTGTGCCGCTCGCCCGGCGCATGTCGCCGCGCCCCGTCCCCACAGGAGAAATCCATGTCTTACATGCTGTTGATTGTCGAACCGACCGAACAGCGCGCCGAGCGCACGCTCGACGAAGGCCAGGCGCTTTATGCGCGGATGGTCGATTTCGCCGAGTCGCTGAAGGCGCGCGGCGTGCTGCGCGGCGTCGAGTCGCTGGAGCGGTCCGAACGCGGCACGCGCGTGCAGGTGCGCGACGGCGAGACGCGGCTGCTCGACGGCCCGTTCGCCGAGGCGAAGGAGATGGTCGGCGGCTTCTTCCTCGTCGACGTCCCCACGCGCGAAGAAGCGATCGAGATCGCGCGCCAGTGCCCGGCCGCGCAATGGTGCACGGTCGAGGTGCGCGCGGTCGGCCCGTGCTTCCTGTGAACGTCGCGACTCGGTATTTACCCTGATTTGTCGTGGCGCGTGTCGATCCGGCCGTCTTTCGTCCGTCGTCCGGATAAGGCGCCGCGGAACGGGCGCCGCCTTCCACCGACGACAAGGAGTAAACGATGCGATTCATGATCATGATCCGGGCGAACGCCGTCAGCGAATCCGACGCGTTGCCGGACAACCGGCTGGTCGAGGCCATGACGGTCTATCACGAGGAACTGGCGAAGGCCGGCGTGCTGCTCGACGCCAACGGCCTGAGGCCGAGCGCCCACGGCTGGCGGGTGCGCTACACCGGCGGCAAGGGCACGGTGATCGACGGCCCGTTCGCCGAAACGAAGGAACTGATCGCCGGCTATACGCTGATCCAGGTGCGCTCGCGCGACGAGGCGCTCGAATGGACGCGCCGGTTCCCCGCGCCGTTCGGCGCCGAGCTCGATTGCGAGATCGAGGTGCGGCCGCTGTTCGAGCTCGACGACCTCACGCCGAGCGACGCGGTCGAGCGGTTCCGCGATCTCCACGTCGGCCGCAGCCACGCCTGAATCCAACCTCACCGGGAGCACCCGTCATGCACAAGATGGTTTTCATCAACCTGCCGGTAGCCGACCTGCCGCGCGCGAAGACGTTCTACCAGGCGCTCGGCTTCGAGGTCGTGCCGGCCTATACCAACGAGCAGGCCGCGTGCATCCAGATCAGCGACACGATCTTCGCGATGCTGCTCGTGCGGCCGTTTTTCCAGACCTTCACCGACAAGACCATCATCGATCCGGCGACGCACATCCAGGTGCTGTCGTGCCTGTCGTGCGACAGCCGCGCCGAAGTCGACACGCTCGTCGCGAAGGCGCTGGCGGCCGGCGGGGCCGCGCCGCAGGCGCCGCGCGAGTACCCGAACATGTACGGCCACGGGTTCACCGATCCGGACGGCCATACGTGGGAGCTGATGGCCATGCCGCTGGATGCGTCGGCCCAGGGGCAGGCGTCGTGACGCATGAGGCGACGCATCGTGCGATCGAAGCGGTCTGGCGAATCGAGGCGCCGAAAATCATCGCGCGGGCCGCGCGGGTGGTGCGCGACGTCGGCGTGGCCGAGGAACTGGCGCAGGACACGCTCGTCGCGGCGCTCGAGCACTGGCCCGTCGACGGCGTGCCCGACAACCCGGCCGCCTGGCTGATGACGGCCGTGAAGCGGCGCGCGCTCGACCGGGTCCGGCAGGAGTCGCTTCATGCGGCGAAGCGCGACCAGCTCGGCCACGAGATGGACGCGCTCGAGGCGCACGTCGTCCCCGACATCGCGGACGCGATCGCCGATGCGGGCGACGACGACATCGGCGACGACCTGCTGCGGCTGATCTTCACGTCGTGCCACCCGGTGCTGTCGACCGACGCGCGCGTCGCGCTGACGCTGCGGCTGCTCGGCGGGCTGACGACGGGCGAGATCGCGCGCGCATTCCTGACGCCGGAGCCGACGATCGCGCAGCGGATCGTGCGCGCGAAGCGCACGCTCGCGGCGGCGCACGTGCCGTTCGAGGTGCCAGCGGCCGATGCGCGGCCGGCGCGGCTCGCGTCCGTGCTCGAAGTGATCTACCTCGTGTTCAACGAAGGCCATGCGGCGACTGCCGGCGACGACTGGATGCGTCCGGCGCTGTGCGACGAGGCGTTGCGCCTCGGCCGCGTGCTGGCCGGGCTGGCGCCGGACGAAAGCGAAGTGCTCGGGCTCGTCGCGCTGATGGAACTGCAGGCGTCGCGCATGCATGCCCGCGTCGACGCGCAAGGCCGGCCCGTGCTGCTGCTCGACCAGGACCGCAGCCGCTGGGATCCGTTGCTGATCCGGCGCGGCCTCGCGGCGCTGGAGCGGGCGACGAAGCTCGGCGGCGTGCGCGGGCCGTATGCGCTGCAGGCCGCGCTCGCCGCGTGCCATGCGCGTGCGCGACAGGCGGCGGACACGGACTGGGCGCAGATCGTCGCGCTGTATGACGCGCTCGCCGAAGTCGCGCCGTCGCCGGTCGTCGAACTCAATCGCGCGGTGGCGGTGGGGATGGCGTTCGGGCCGGCCGCGGCGCTCGAACTCGTCGACGTGCTGCGCGACGATCCGGCGCTCGCGCGCTATCACTGGCTGCCGAGCGTGCGCGGCGATCTGCTCGCGAAGCTCGGCCGTGCCGACGAGGCGAAGCTGGAGTTCCGCCGCGCGGCGGAGTTGACGCGCAACGAACGTGAGCGCGAGTTGCTGCTCAAGCGTGCGATGGATGCGTGACGCGCTGCCGTATGACGCATTCTCTATGACGCACGACGCACGACGCACGACGCACGACGACCGCGCCCAGTCCATCTTCCCGGCCGTCCGCCCACCGCCCGCGCAGCACACTATCGCCCGCATTGAAAAAGCCTATTGGGGGATGCGAACTTGAGCGCCTAGATTGAAGAGCACGATGCGCGCCCGGTGCATGCATCGTTCCCCACATATCTGATCGGCCCGGCGTCGCACGCGGCCGCGCCGACTCGAACGGAGGCGCAAATGGCTCAGCTCAAGGGCAGCAAAACCGAAGAGAACCTGAAGGCCGCATTCGCGGGCGAATCGCAGGCGAACCGGCGCTATCTGTATTTCGCTTCGAAGGCCGACGTCGAGGGGCAGAACGACGTCGCCGCGCTGTTCCGCTCGACCGCCGAAGGCGAAACCGGCCATGCGCACGGCCATCTCGAATATCTGGAAACCGTCGGCGATCCGGCCACCGGCTTGCCGTTCGGTTCGTCGCGGCTGAATCTCGAATCGGCGATCGCCGGCGAAACGCACGAATACACCGACATGTATCCGGGCATGGCGAAGACCGCGCGCGACGAAGGTTTCGACGAAATCGCGAACTGGTTCGAGACGCTCGCGAAGGCCGAACGCAGCCACGCGAACCGCTACACGAAGGCGCTGGACAGTCTCGTCGACTGACGGGCCGCCGCGCGGCCTCCCGGCAGCGCCGCGTGACCGGCTCGCGGCCGGCTGTTCGTTCCGTCGCCGCCCGCACCGTGCGGGCGGTGCGCTTGCGCACATGCGCGCCACGCGGGAGCGCCCCATGCCCCACAAGGAAGGCAGTCTCGAAGCGCCGACCCGGCATCCGCTCGACTGGCAGTCCGAAGCGTTCTACGACCAGGCGGCGATTGATGCGGAAATGACGCGCGTATTCGACATTTGCGCCGGCTGCCGGCGCTGCGTGTCGTTGTGCGGCGCGTTCCCAGCGCTGTTCGACCTGGTCGACGACACGCCGATGGGCGACGTCGAGGAAGTGCCGAAGGCCGCGTTCGGCAAGGTCGTCGACCAGTGCTATCTGTGCGATCTCTGCTACATGACGAAATGTCCGTACGTGCCGCCGCACGCATGGAACGTCGATTTCCCGCACCTGATGCTGCGCGCCAAGGCCGCGCGCTACAAACGCGGCGAAGCGCCGCTGCGCGACAAGGTGCTGTCGAATACCGATGCGCTCGGCCATTTCGCGGGCATTCCGGTCGTCACGCAGACGATCAACGCGGTGAACCGCACGCCGCCCGCGCGCCACGCGCTCGAAGCGGCGCTTGGTGTCGATCGCCATGCGTGGCTGCCGGAATTCGCGCCGCGCACGTTCCGGCGCGCCGCCACGCGCTCGGACGACCCGCCCGTGCGCGACGGCGAACGCACGCCCGGCAAGGTCGCGATCTACGCGACGTGCTACGTGAATTTCAACGAGCCGGGAATCGGCCACGACCTGCTCGCGATCCTCGCGCACAACGAGATCCCGTACGAACTCGTCACGCGCGAAGCGTGCTGCGGGATGCCGCTGCTCGAGCAGGGCAATCTCGACGGCGTCGCCGCGAAGAAGGCCATCAACATCCCGGTGCTCGAGCGCTACGCGCGCGAAGGCTATGCATTGATCGGCGCGATTCCGAGCTGCGTGCTGATGTACAAGAGCGAGCTGCCGCTGATGTTCCCCGGCGACGCAGCCGTGCGCGCGGTGGCCGACGCGTTCTGGGACCCGTTCGAATACGTGATCGCGCGGCACCGCGACGGGTTGCTCAAGACCGATTTCAAGACCGGCCTCGGCACCGTGTCGTATCACGTGCCGTGCCACGCGCGCGTGCAGAACATCGGCCGCAAGACGGCCGATGCGCTGTCGCTGGTGCCCGATACGCGCGTGAACGTCGTCGAGCGTTGCTCCGGCCATGCGGGCACGTTCGGCGTGAAGAAGGCATTTCACGCGGACGCGATGCGGATCGGCGCGCCGGTGTTCAAGGCGATGGCCGAGCCGCGGCCGGATGTCGTGTCGTCCGACTGCGCGCTCGCCGGCCATCACATCGCGCAGGGCATCGACGAGAAGGGGCTGCCGGAAGCGCCGCTCGCGCATCCGCTGACGCTGCTGCGTCGCGCGTACGGCATCTGAGCCGCTGCCGGCCATTCACGAGGACATCCATGACGCTGACCCGCGACTCCCTGCTGACGCTCGAAGCGTACGCGAAGATCCGCAAGGCCGAACACGCGCGGCTCGTCGCGTACAAGCGCCGCCGCGCGGTGGCGCTCGGCAACCACCTGCGTTTCCTGTTCGAGGACGAGACGACGATCCGCTACCAGATCCACGAGATGCTGCACATCGAGAAGATCTTCGACGAAGCCGGCATCGAAGGGGAGCTGGAAGCGTATCTGCCGCTGGTGCCCGACGGCACCAACCTGAAGGCGACGATGCAGATCGAGTACGAGCACGAGATCGAACGGCGCGCGGCGCTCGCGCGGCTGATCGGTGTCGAGGATCGCGTGTACCTGCAGGTCGACGGATACGCGAGCGTCTACGCGATCGCCGACGAGGATCTCGAGCGCGACAACGCGGAGAAAACCTCGGCCGTGCACTTCGTCCGCTTCGAGTTCGATGCGCCGATGCGCGCGGCGCTCAAGGGCGGGGCGGCGCTGTCGATCGGCTGCGATCACCCGGCCTACACGATGCCGCCGCAGCGGGTGGACGCGGACGTGGCCGCATCGCTCGCGGGCGATCTGCGCTAGCGCCACGGTTGCCGCCGTCGCGTGCCCGTGCACGCCGGTCTGCGCTTTTCCGTTCCGACCCGAAGAAAGCAGCGCCTCACGCCCTGCGGCGCGGCCGCGTGGCGCTCGCCGCGAAGTTGTAACAAGCGTGACGGATTTGCATGCGGGGACACATTGGGCATGCGGCGTCAGCGTGTTTTCATCACTCGCAGGGAAACAATAAAGAGATTGTGCATGAAGATAATTTGATTCAGCTCAATTTGAACGATTTACCGATTCGTGAATATCTTGTTACGAATTTTCCCCTGATTTACCGATTTTCGGAGGCTATTCCGGGTGGTGTCGCCGGCAGGGGCCGGAGCAGCCCGAAACCGCCTGTTTAAGCGCATTCTTCAGACGCTGCGGAGCCCCGCCAGACGGGCCTTTGCAGCCATCGGCATAAAGATCTCGCAAAAAAATTCAAGCATAAATGGTTTGCCCGCCCATGGCAGGTTGTTTCAGTGCGTAACATTAAGTCATTGTCATATTGAGATAAACCCTAGGGATGGTATGCTTCGTGCACAAAAATTCCCACATTGGAGTGAGACCGCGATTTGTGCGCCATTGCCGGGAATCGCGGCACCGAGAAAGTGCGGTGTCGCCCGGTATGCACAACGCCGGATAACCATAATGTGCAACCTGGCCGCCCCGCGACGCGAAGTGTCGCGACGGCGCCGCCAATCGCAGCCCCGGCCTGGCTGCGTGGAGAGATCGACTATGTTCTTCGATGAGCTTAACGATGAAGAGTGGTTTCGCCTTTCAGCGCTGATCGCCGATGAACCCATCCGGCTGAACCGTCGCGGGCGTCCACGCGCCGAACCGCGTGTCGTCGCCAACGCGGTGCTGTGGATCCTGACGACCGGGGAAGCCTGGTCAAAGCTGCCCGGCCGCTATCCGTCCGGGCCGACGTGCCGCCGCCGCTACGAGGAGTGGCTCGCGAACGGCACGCTGCTGAAGATGATCGACGTGCTGACCCAGTTCAGCGGGCGCACGTTCGCGTATATTCCGCCGCCGCCGGAGGCGGTCGTGCCGGCTCGCCGCGCGGAGCCGGTGCCCGACAACGACCGTTTGCGCGGCGTGTTCTGGCAGAACCCCGAGTCGTGGCAATTGCCGGTTGCGCAGGCAAACGTTTGGGAGGGCGAAGGTGCGTCGTTGAGCACGCTGTCGGCCGACCAGGTGGACGGCCGCGCCGACGTGTCGTTCGCGGTGCCCGGCGCGCCGGCTGCGGAGCTGCGCCATGTGCGCGCGTCGGCGGCGAGCTTCGCCGCGGCCGAGCCGCAGGTCGACGAGTATCGCGGCTATACGATCAGCGGCATCGCGCAGCCCGTGCAGAACCTGATGTATCGCGCGTGGGCCGAGATCTCGCAGGACGACCGGCGCGTCGAACGCTCGGGCCTGATCGGCCCGCGCTTCACCGACGCCGAGGCAGCGGAGCAGTATGCGCTCGAGTGGGCGCGCCAGTGGATCGATCGCCACGGTGCGAGCGACGCGCCGGCGCGCGAGCCGCAAGGCGAGGTGCTGGCCGGCTTGTCGGCGCTGGCGCGCGCGGAATCGGACATCAAGCGCTTCATCGCCGAGCGTCGCGCGGGCGTGTTGTCGGAAAGCCGCAACGATCCCGTGCAGTCGGAGCGTCGCGAATATGCGTACCGCGTAGGCTGATCGCCGTTGCCGTGCAACGCGCGGGCCGTCGTGTGCCACGACGCCCGCGCGAAAATCCCGTATCTCCATGTCTGCCCGGGCGCCGCTGTATAAGCGGCGCCCTTTGTTGCATGACGCGTTACTGCCGACCGTAGGTATCGTCGAAGCGGACGATGTCGTCCTCGCCGAGATACGCGCCCGACTGCACTTCGATCAGCTCGAGCGGCATCTTGCCCGGGTTCTCCAGGCGGTGCGAGACGCCGAGCGGAATGTACGTCGATTCGTTTTCGGAGAGCAGGAACGTTTCGTCGCCGCGCGTGATGCGCGCGGTGCCGCGCACGACGATCCAGTGTTCGGCGCGGTGATGGTGCATCTGCAGCGACAGCTGCGCGCCCGGCTTTACGACGATGCGCTTCACCTGGAAGCGCTCGCCGGTGTCGACCGAGTCGTAGTGGCCCCACGGACGATGCACCTTGCGGTGATCGGTCGCTTCGGTGCCTTGTCGCGCCTTGATGTGCCCGACGATCTTCTTCACGTCCTGCACGCGCGATTTATCCGCGACGAGCACGGCGTCGGGCGTTTCGACGACGACCAGGTTCTGCGTGCCGACGCAGGCGACGAGCCGGCTTTCCGAATGCGCGAACGTCGAATCGGCGCCTTCGAACAGCACGTGGCCGCGGCCGACGTTGCCGCTCTCGTCCTTCGGCGAGATCTGCCAGATCGCGTCCCACGAACCGACGTCGGACCAGCCCGCATCGAGCGGCACGACGACGCTTTCGCACAGTTGCGGCTGGCTCGCGAGCGGCTCCATCACTGCGTAGTCGATCGAGTTCGACGGCGACGCGGCGAATGCGTCGCGATCGACGCGGAAGAAATCGCCGTCTTCCTTGCCCTGTGCGACGGCCTGTGCGCAGGCCGCGTAGATTGCCGGTTCGAGCTGCCGGATCGCGTTCAGCCACACCGACGCGCGCACGATGAAGATGCCGCTGTTCCACCAGTATTCGCCCGACGCGACGTACTGCTGCGCGAGCTCGAGGTGCGGCTTCTCGACGAAACGGTCAAGGCGGCGCACGTCGAGAGTGCCCGTTCCGGCGTCGCCGAGCGGTGCGCCGACGCGAATGTAGCCGTAGCCGGTTTCCGCGTGCTTGGGCACGATGCCCATCGTCGCGATCTTGCCTTGCGCCGCGCAGTGCACGCCGGCCGCGACGGCCGCGTGAAAGCGCGGCAGGTCGGCGACCGCATGGTCGGCCGGCATCACGGTCATCACCGCGTCGTTGCCGTTCGCGACGAGCCGCAGCGCGGCGAGCGTCAGCGCCGGCGCGGTGTCGCGGCCGAGCGGCTCGAGCATGATGGTCGCGTTCCTGGCCGTCAGGCGCAGCTGTTCGGCGGTCGTGAAGCGATGATCCTCGCCGCACACGATCAGCACGTCGTCGTTCAGCGGGTAGTCGGCCGTCAGGCCGTCGAGGCGCAGCGCGGTGGATTGCAGCAGCGAGTGATCGCCGAGCAGTCCGATCAGCTGTTTCGGAAAACGCTCGCGCGACATCGGCCACAGGCGCGTGCCGGAACCGCCGGCGAGAATCACGGGCTGCACGGCGAGACGTGTGCCGACGGCGGGCATACCGGCTGCGGGTGTGCCAGCTGCGGGTGCGGCGGAAGAAGAATGGCGCGTTTCGGCGACCACTGCCGGAGCATTCATGATGACACTCTCCACGGTTGAAGTCAGTGCCTGTCGTTGTAGCATGAAGTAAATCGACAATAAAACCGGACCCAATGGCGGATATCCGCCACGCATTCATCCGGGAGAATTTTCCGCGGTAGCATCGGCCGGAAATAAAAAAGTAAAAAATAATTCCGGGCGCCGGCCGGACGCGACCGCCCGCAAAGGGTGAGCGGAAGGCGTAACGACTCAGAAAAAATCTCCATTTCCCGCCCATTCGGGAAAACCTGCCGATTTAATTAAAAAAGATCGCGGCAAGAATTTCCGATTATTTTTCGAAATACTTGTGCGCTTGAGGATGAATTTTCTTGTCGCTTCAATAGCGTCATGCAACGTTTGATTCGAATGTGCGGCACGGGCTGCACAAGGCGCTGTTCGGCAAACGCCTGTTCAAAGAAGAGGAAACAGACATGTTGAGCGTGCTGGCGAGAGTCATCGATATCGCGATGGTCGTGACGGGCGCGCTGATCGCGGCCGCGCTGCACGGCGGCAGCATCGGGCTCAGCGACCTGCAGCGCACGACGGTGCTGTTCGACTGCCTGCTGGTCGTCGTGTTCTTTCCGGCCTTCGGCATCTACCAGTCGTGGCGCGGCAAGCGCCTCGTCGGACTGATGGGGCGGGTCGTGTTCGCGTGGCTCGCGGTCGAGCTCGCGGGCATCCTGATGAGTTTCAGCTTTCACCAGTCGGGCGACCTGTCGCGGCTGTGGCTCGGTTACTGGGCGCTCGCGACGACGGTGCTGCTCGCCGGCTCGAAGGCTTGCGTGCACGTCGTGCTGCGGCAATTGCGCCGCGGCGGCTACAACCTGAAGGCGGTGGCGATCGTCGGCGGCACGCCGGCGGCGCGGCGGCTGATCGCGCAGATGCGGGCGCGGCCGGAAGCCGGCTTCAACCCGGTGTGCGTGTACGACGAAAGCGAGGCGCCGGGCGAAGTCGCGCTCGACGACGTGCGGATCGAGCGGCAGTTCGAATCGCTGGTGTGGCTGGTGCGCAGCCGCGCGATCAGCGAGCTGTGGCTCACGCTGCCGATCACGGAGGAGCGCCGGATTCATCAGATCGTGACGGTGTTTCGCCACGACTTCGTGAACATCCGCTTCATTCCGGACGTGCGCACGCTGTCGTTCTTCAACCAGGAAGTGGTCGAGGTGCTCGGCGTGCCGGCGATCAACCTCGCGGCGTCGCCGATCACCGACGTGCGGATCTTGCCGAAGTTCGTGTTCGACCGGCTGTTCGCGCTGGCGGCGCTCACGGCGCTCGCGCCGGTGATGGTGCTGATCGCGGCGCTGATCAAGCTGACCTCGCGCGGGCCGGTGTTCTTTCGGCAGAAGCGCAAGGGTATCGACGGGCACGAGTTCGAGATCTACAAGTTTCGCTCGATGAAGGTGCACCAGGAAGTGGCCGGGCAGGTCACGCAGGCGACCAAGAACGACTCGCGCGTGACGCCGGTCGGCCGGTTCCTGCGCCGCACGAGCCTCGACGAGCTGCCGCAGTTCATCAACGTGCTGAAGGGCGAGATGTCGGTGGTGGGGCCGCGTCCGCATGCGCTCGCGCACGACGACATCTACAAGGATCTGGTCAAGGGCTACATGTTCCGCTATCGGATCAAGCCGGGCATCACCGGGTGGGCGCAGATCAACGGCTATCGCGGCGAGACCGACCAGATCGAGAAGATGATGGGCCGCGTGAAGCTCGACCTTTACTACATGCAGAACTGGTCGTTCTGGCTCGATATCAAGATCGTCGTGCTGACGCTGTGGAAAGGCTTCACCGGCAGCAACGCGTACTGACACCGACGCGCCGCGTCACGCAGGCAATTCCGGTTTTACGAATTTCGAATCATTGGTCAAGGGGTCCGACACATCATGAATCTGACTATCATCGGCAGCGGTTACGTAGGGCTCGTCACCGGCGCCTGTCTCGCCGACATCGGGCACGACGTGTTCTGTCTCGACGTCGACCAGGCAAAGATCGACATCCTGAACAACGGCGGCGTGCCGATCCACGAGCCGGGCCTGAAGGAAGTCATCGCGCGCAACCGCTCGGCCGGCCGCCTGCGCTTCTCGACCGACATCGAGGCCGCGGTCGCGCACGGCGACGTGCAGTTCATCGCGGTCGGCACGCCGCCCGACGAGGACGGCTCGGCCGATCTGCAATACGTGCTCGCGGCGGCGCGCAACATCGGCCGCTACATGACCGGCTTCAAGGTGATCGTCGACAAGTCGACGGTGCCGGTCGGCACGGCCGAGCGCGTGCGCGCGGCGGTCGCCGAGGAGCTCGCGAAGCGCGGCGGCGACCAGATGTTCTCGGTCGTGTCGAATCCGGAATTCCTGAAGGAAGGCGCGGCCGTCGACGATTTCACGCGGCCGGACCGCATCGTGATCGGCTGCGACGACGACGTGCCGGGCGAGCGCGCCCGCGAGCTGATGAAGAAGCTCTACGCGCCGTTCAACCGCAATCACGAGCGCACGCTGTACATGGACGTGCGCTCGGCCGAGTTCACGAAATACGCGGCGAACGCGATGCTCGCGACGCGTATCTCGTTCATGAACGAGCTGGCGAACCTCGCCGACCGCTTCGGCGCCGACATCGAGGCCGTGCGCCGCGGGATCGGCTCCGATCCGCGCATCGGCTATCACTTCCTGTACGCCGGCTGCGGCTACGGCGGCTCGTGCTTCCCGAAGGACGTCGAGGCGTTGATCCGCACGGCCGACGAGCACGGCCAGTCGCTGCAGATCCTGAAGGCCGTGTCGTCGGTCAACGCGACGCAAAAGCGCGTGCTCGCCGAGAAGATCGTCGCGCGCTTCGGCGAGGACCTGAGCGGCCGCACGTTCGCGCTGTGGGGCTTGGCCTTCAAGCCGAACACCGACGACATGCGTGAAGCGCCGAGCCGCGAGCTGATCGCCGAGCTGCTGTCGCGCGGCGCGCGCGTCGCCGCGTACGACCCGGTCGCGCAGCAGGAAGCGCGCCGCGTGATCGCGCTCGATCTCGCCGATCACCCGAGCTGGCTCGAACGCCTCTCGTTCGTCGACGACGAGGCGCAGGCCGCGCGCGACGCCGATGCGCTCGTGATCGTCACCGAATGGAAGGCGTTCAAGAGCCCGGACTTCGTCGCGCTCGGCCGCCTGTGGAAGACGCCGGTGATCTTCGACGGCCGCAACCTGTACGAGCCGGAGACGATGAGCGAGCAGGGCATCGAGTACCACCCGATCGGCCGGCCGGGCTCGCGCCAGGCGGTCGCCGCTCGCGTGCCGGGCGCCGCGCGCGCCAGCGCGTAACCCGTTTTCCGTCACTCGTTACGAGACGCCATGTTCCGGAACATCCTGATCGTCTGCCACGCGAACGTCTGCCGCAGCCCGGCGGCGGAAATGCTGTTCAAGTCGCACGCCGCGTCGCGCGGCGGCCCGCGCCCGACGTTTCATTCGGCCGGCGTGCACGCGAACGACGGCGACGGCATCGATCCGGTGATGCGGCGACTGCTGGCCGAGCGGGGCGTCGATGCGACGACCCATCGCTCGCGGCGGCTGTCGCGCCGGATCGTGCGCGACGCCGACCTGATTCTCGTCAGCGAGCGCGAACAGATCAAGGCCGTCGAAGCGGTCGATCCGTTCGCGCGCGGCAAGGTTCACCTGCTCGGCAAGTGGGAAGGGGCCGAGATCGCGGACCCGCACGGCGGCCCCGAGGCCGACTACCGCGAGAGCTACTCACTGATCGAACGTCTGGTTCAAGGATGGCTACAGAAACTATGCTGAAACGCCCGATGCGCCCGGTGGCGCTTGCCGTCGCGCTGACGACTTTCCTGTCAGCCTGTGCAACCGCGCCCGGCAACTACCTCGACTCGTCGAACCTGAAGGACGAAGGCCGGCAGGAAGCGGCCGAAACCTATCCGGTTCATTACATCGACGCCAAAGTGGTGATGGACCAGCTGCAGAAAGCGCAGGTCGATCATCCGCTGCCGCCCGGGCGCTATACCGATCCGTCGCAGTACACGTATCGCGTCGGCCCGCAGGACATCCTCGGCGTCACCGTGTGGGACCACCCGGAGCTGACGACGCCGCAGGGCCAGTCGTTCTCGAGCGGCGGCAACACGACGCAATCGGTCGCGGGCGCGCTGCAGCAGCCGTATACGACCGCGCTGCCGGGCCAGGCCGATCCGTACGGCCAGACGGTCGCCGCCGACGGCACGATCTTCTTCCCGTTCGTCGGCCGCATCCGCGTGGCGGGCAAGACGGTCGCGCAGATCCGCGACGAGATGGCGTCCAGCCTGTCGCGCTACGTGAAGAATCCGCAGCTCGACGTGCGCGTGCTGTCGTTCCGCAGCCAGAAGGTACAGGTGACGGGCGAGGTGAAGCAGCCGGGCCCGCTCGCGGTGAGCGACGTGCCGCTCACGCTCGTCGACGCGATCTCGCGCTCCGGCGGCTCGACCGCCGAGGCCGACCTGCAGCGCGTGCGCCTGACGCGCGACGGCAAGCTCTACACGCTCGACGCGAACGGCGTGCTCGATCGCGGCGAAGTGAAGCAGAACGTGATGCTGCAGCCGGGCGACATCGTCAACGTGCCGGACCGCAGCGACAGCCGCGTGTTCATCATGGGCGAGGTCAAGACGCCGGTCACGGTGCCGATGCTCAAGGGCAAGCTGACCATCGCCGATGCGCTGACCGCGGGCGGCGGGATTCTCGACACCGACGCGAACCCGCGCAAGATCTACGTGATGCGCGGGATGCGCGACAACCCGACGAAGCCCGAGGTGTACCGCCTCGACATGACGCAGCCCGATGCGCTGATGCTGTCGAGCCGCTTCCCGCTTCAACCGCTCGACGTCGTCTACGTCAGCACGGCCGGTTCGGTGCAGTTCAACCGTGTGCTGCAGCAGGTGCTGCCGACGATCCAGACGATCTTCTACATGCGGCAAATCACGCGCTGATAGCCCGCCGGGGCGGCGTCCGCCCCCCGGCACCACTCAAGCGGGAACGAATGGTGAACACGCAAGCGAAACACTCCTACGCGGACCTGACCGCGAAGACCGAGGAAGAGGACTTCGTTCTCGGCCAGTTGCTCCAGGTGATCATGGACGACATCTGGCTGCTGATCGGCATCGCGGTGACGGTCGTCGCGCTCGCCGGCCTCTACTGCTTCATCGCGAAGCCGGTCTACCAGGCGGACGTGCACGTGCGGGTCGAGGGCAACGACAACACGTCGCAGGCGCTCACGCAGACGCAGACGGGCGCGTCGATCAACAGCGGCCCGCAGCAGGCGCCGACCGACGCGGAAATCGAGATCATCAAGAGCCGCGGTGTCGTCACGCCGGTCGTCGAGCAGTTCAAGCTGAACTTCTCGGTCGCGCCGAAGACGCTGCCGGTGCTCGGCAGCCTCGCCGCGCGCCTCGCGACGCCCGGCGAGCCGTCGCGGCCGTGGCTCGGCCTGAAGTCGTATGCGTGGGGCGGCGAAGTCGCCGACGTCGACTCGATCAGCGTCGTGCCGGCGCTCGAAGGCAAGAAGCTGACGCTGACGGCCGGCCCGAACGGCACCTATTCGCTGGTCGACGAGAACGGCACGCGGCTGCTGGCGGGCCGTGTCGACGAAGCCGCGCAGGGCGGCGGCGTGACGCTGCTCGTGCGGAAGCTGGTCGCGCGCCCCGGCACGCAGTTCACGGTGGTGCGCTACAACGATCTCGACGCGATCAGCGGCTTCCAGGCCGGTATCCAGGTGAGCGAGCAGGGCAAGCAGACGGGCGTCGTGCAGATCTCGCTCGAAGGCAAGGACCCGGACCAGACCGCCGCGATCGCGAACGCGCTCGCGCAGTCGTACCTGAACCAGCACGTGGTCGCGAAGCAGGCGGAAGCGACCAAGATGCTCGACTTCCTGAAGGGCGAGGAGCCGCGCCTGAAGGCCGACCTCGAACGCGCGGAAGCCGCGCTCACGCAATACCAGCGCACGTCGGGCTCGATCAACGCGAGCGACGAGGCGAAGGTCTACCTCGAAGGCAGCGTGCAGTACGAACAGCAGATCGCCGCGCAGCGGCTGCAGCTCGCGTCGCTCGCGCAGCGCTTCACCGATTCGCATCCGATGGTGATCGCCGCGAAGCAGCAGCTCGCGGAGCTGCAGGGCGAGAAGGACAAGTTCAGCAACCGCTTCCGCAGCCTGCCGGCGACCGAGGTGAAGGCGGTCCAGCTCCAGCGCGACGCGAAGGTCGCCGAGGACATCTACGTGCTGCTGCTGAACCGCGTGCAGGAACTGTCGGTGCAGAAGGCCGGCACGGGCGGCAACATCCACCTGATCGATTCGGCGCTGCGTCCGGGCGCGCCGGTCAAGCCGAAGAAGGTGCTGATCCTGTCGGCCGCCGTGTTCCTCGGGCTGATCCTCGGCACGGGCGTCGTGTTCCTGCGCCGCAACCTGTTCCAGGGCATCGAGGACCCGGACCGCATCGAGCGCACGTTCAACCTGCCGCTGTACGGGCTGGTGCCGCAAAGCGCCGAGCAGGTGAAGCTCGACGCGGCGGCGGAGAAGGGCGGCAGCCGTGCGCGGCCGATCCTCGCGAGCCTGCGTCCGAAGGACCTGAGCGTCGAGAGCATGCGCAGCCTGCGCACCGCGATGCAGTTCGCGATGATGGACGCGAAGAACCGCGTGATCGTGCTGACCGGCCCGACGCCGGGCATCGGCAAGAGCTTCCTGACGGTCAACCTCGCGGTGCTGCTCGCGCATTCGGGCAAGCGCGTGCTGCTGATCGACGCCGACATGCGCCGCGGGATGCTCGACCGCTACTTCGGTCTCACCGTGCAGCCGGGCCTGTCCGAGCTGCTGAGCGATCAGTCGCCGCTCGAGGAAGCGATCCGCGAGACGCCGGTGCAGGGCCTGTCGTTCATCGCGGCCGGCACGCGCCCGCCGAATCCGTCGGAACTGCTGATGTCGACGCGCCTGCCGCAATACCTCGAAGGGCTCGGCAAGCGCTACGACGTCGTGCTGATCGATTCGCCGCCGGTGCTGGCGGTGACCGACGCGACCATCATCGGCCGCATGGCCGGCTCGACGTTCCTCGTGTTGCGCTCGGGCATGCATACCGAAGGCGAGATCGCCGACGCGATCAAGCGCCTGCGCACCGCGGGCGTCGATCTGGAGGGCGGGATCTTCAATGGCGTGCCGCCGAAGGCGCGCGGCTACGGCCGCGGCTATGCGGCCGTACACGAATACCTGAGCGCTTGACCGCATTTCACGACACCGGGCCGGCGCGAACGGCACCTGCCCGGCCGACTGGAGAATCCTTGATGAAAATTTCCGTGCTCGTTCCGACCTACCGGCGTCCCGCCGACCTCGCGCGCTGCCTGCTGGCGCTGCAGCGGCAGCAGCGGCTGCCCGACGAGGTGATCGTCGTCGCGCGCCCGGAGGACGACGCCACGCACGAACGGCTCGCCGATCCGGCGGTCGGCGGCGCGCTGCCGCTGCGCATCGTGCCGGTCGACGTGGGGGGGCAGGTCGCCGCGCTGAACAAGGGGCTCGACTCGGCGAACGGCGACATCGTCGCGATCACCGACGATGATGCGGCGCCGCGCCCCGACTGGCTTGCGCGCATCGAAGCCGTATTCCAGGCCGATCCGCGCGTGGGCGCGGTCGGCGGACGCGACTGGGTGCACGAGAAGGGCCGCCTGCTCGACGAATCGCGCGAGCTCGTCGGCCAGCTCACGCTGTCCGGCAAGATCATCGGCAATCATCACCTCGGCGTGGGCGGCGCGCGCGAAGTCGACATGCTCAAGGGCGCAAACATGAGCTATCGACGCGCGGCGATCGAACGGCTGCGCTTCGACACGCGGCTGCGCGGCGCCGGCGCGCAGATGCACAACGACATGGGCTTCAGCATGCACGTGCAGCGCGAAGGCTGGAAGCTCGTCTACGACCCGGCGATCGCGGTCGATCATTTTCCGGCCGAGCGCTTCGACGACGATCGGCGCGATGCCGCGTCGCTGAACGCGATCAGCAACGGCGCGCACAACCTGCACCTGATCCTGCGCGAGCATCTGTCGCCGCTCCGGCGCGAGATCGCGTGGTGGTGGTGGGCGCTGGTCGGCACGCGCGTCTACCCGGGCTTCGCGCACCTGCTGCTGGCGCTGCCGACCGCGCGGCGCGCCCGCGTGCTCGCGCACTGGCGCGCGGTGCGCCGCGGCGCCCGCGATGCGCGTCGCACCAACCTTGCCCCCCACCGTGCGGCGATGCCGCCGGTGACGTCTTGAACGGCCTGCGCGCACCGCGCGCGGCCACATCCGGAGGGCTCGCATGACCACGAAGGCTGCAACCCAAGTCCACGTCCATCTGTTCTATGGCGCCGATCCGCGTACCTACCGGAAGGGCGACGACATCGGCTGCCTGTACGGCTATCACCACGCCGAATCCGACGAATTCCGGTTGACCTATTCGCAGGACGTCGGCGAGAACCGCGTCGTGAGCGTCGCGCGCCGCGCGCTGAAGGCGGCGCTCGGCTTCGACATCGTGCATGCGTGGCGCAATCGCGCGGCGCTGCTCGCGACCGACGTGATCTGGACGCACACCGAGCAGGAGCATCTGGCCGCCGCGCTGATCCTCAAGCTCGCCGGCGCGCAGGGCAAGCGCCCGCTGCTGCTTGCGCAGAGCGTGTGGCTGTTCGACAAGTGGGGCAGTTTCGGCGGCCCGCGCCGCTGGCTGTACCGCAAGCTGCTCGCGCGCGCCGACGCGCTGACCACGCTCGCCCGCGACAACGCCGACCTGTGCCGACGCTATCTCGGGCGCGAAGCCGAATTCGTCTATTACGGGCTCAACACGCAGGATTTCCCGCCGGTCGAGCCGCGGCAATGGCAACCGAACCGGCCGCTGCGGATCGCGGCGATCGGCAACGACCGCGACCGCGACTGGCGCACGTTCCTCGCCGCGTTCGGCGGCGACGAACGCTACGAGGTGCGGCTCGCGACGCGCCGCCGCGTGCCGCGCGAATGGCATGCGCCGAACGTGAAGATCGGCCCGGCGTCGGGGCTCGCGAAGCAGCACGAGCTGTACGCGTGGGCCGACGTGATCGTCGTGCCGCTGCGGCCGAATTTCCATGCATCGGGCATCACGGTGATACTCGAGGCGGCGGCCGTCGGCAAGCCGATGATCGTATCCGACGTGGGCGGCCTGAGCGACTATTTCCCGCACGATACGGCCGCCTATGTGCCGGCGTTCGACGCGCAGGCGATGCGCCAGGCCGCCGACCGCTTTGTCGCCGACCCGGCGGCGGCGCTCGACTGCGCGCGGGCGGCCGCCGCCTGCCTGCGCGAACGCGACCTGACCACGCAGGCGTTCGCCGAGCAGCACGTGCGGATCACGCGCGACATGCTGCGCCGGCGCCGCACGCCCGCGCCGGCCGGCGTCGCGATGCCGCTCGCCGATTCGAGCGCGTCGTCGCAGTGAGCGCGGATCGATGAGTACGATTGCCGCCGAACGCGCGCCGTCGCGCGCCCGCAGCTGGTTCGCCGAGCCGAAGCACTGGGCCGGGCAGGCCGGGCTGTGGGCGTTGACCGCCGCGCTGATCGCCATCCACCAGGGCAAGGTGCTGACGCTCGCGTTCCCGGTGCTGGCCATCGGGGTCGGCATCTGGCTGTATTTCAAGAGCCCGGCACGCTACGTGGGCTTCATGTGGTGGGTGTGGTTCCTGAGCCCGGAAGTGCGGCGCCTGGCCGACTGGTCGAAGGGCGCGTTCACGCCGACGAGTTTGATCCAGGTCGCGCCGCTCGCGGTGACGATGATCGCCGGCCTGGGGCTCGTCAGGCATTACCGCGTGCTCGCGCAGCGGCGCGGGATTCCGGTGCTGCTGATCCTGTTCGGGCTCGTGTATGCGTACCTGGTCGGGATCGTGTCGAGCGGCGTGATGGCCGCGACCTACGACCTCGCGAACTGGCTGTACCCGATCCTGATCGGCTTTCACATCATGGTGAACGCGCGCAACTATCCGGAGTATCGCGACGTGCTGCTGTCCACCTTCATGTGGGGCATGCTCGTGATGGGCCTGTACGGCGTCGTGCAGTATTTCGTGATGCCGCAGTGGGACGTGCTGTGGATGGTCGGCTCGCAGATGGGCTCGCAGGGCGAGCCGGTGCCGTACGGCGTGCGTGTGTTCAGCACGATGAATTCGTCCGGGCCGTTCGCGTTCGCGATGATGGGGGCACTGGTATTCGTGCTGGTCGCGCCGCAGAAGATCCGCTGGTTCGCGGGCGCGGCCGGTTTCGTGTCGTTCGCGCTGTGTCTCGTGCGCTCGACCTGGGGCGGCTGGGTGATCGCGCTCGCGATCCAGCTCGTGCAATCGAGCAACCGCGTGCGGATGCGGATTCTGATCAGCGGCGTCGTGCTGGTCGGGCTGTGCGTGCCGCTGCTGACCGTCGGGCCGGTGGCCGACCGGCTCGGGGCGCGCCTGCAGTCGATCACGAACCTGAAGGACGACCGCAGCTACGACGACCGCAACAAGTTCTACGCGACCTTCGCGCAGACGGCGTTTACCGACGTCGCCGGCGAAGGGATGGGCGCGACCGGCGCGTCCACGAAGCTGTCGAGCGACAGCGGCGAACTCGGCAAGTACGGCAGCTTCGACAGCGGCGTGATGAACGTGCCGTTCGTGCTCGGCTGGCCCGGCACGCTGCTGTATCTCGCCGGCGTCGTGATGCTTTTCGGCCGCACGCTGCGCGCGGCGTTCAAGCTGCGCAAGGACAAGTTCGTCGGCGCGTGCCTGAGCCTGTGCCTGTCGACCTTCGCGATGCTCGTGTTCACGAACTCGCTGATCGGCACCGGCGGCCTGCTGATGTTCACAGCCATTTTTTCGATACTTGCCGCGGCGCACTGGCAGAAGGCGCAACGCCTGCTGGCCGCCGCGCGTTCACGGGGAGGCGACCATTGAGAATCGCGATCGTCACGCACGTCGTGCGACATAACGACGGGCAGGGCCGCGTCAATTACGAAATCGCGCGCGCGGCGCTGGCCGAGAACTACGAGGTCACGCTGGTCGCGTCGCACGTCGCGCCCGAACTGCTGGCCGACCCGCGCGTGCGCTGGGTGCCGGTGAAGGTCGGCGGCTTCTGGCCGTCGAATCTCGTCAAGCAGCAGGTGTTCGCGCTGAAGAGCGCGGCCTGGCTGCGCGCGCACCGCGGTGAATACGACGTACTGCACGTGAACGGCTTCATCTCGTGGATCAAGGCCGACGTCAATACCGCGCACTTCGTGCACGGCGGCTGGTTCAAGAGTCCGTACTATCCGTTCGGGCCCGCGAAGGGGCTGTGGTCGGCCTACCAGTACGTCTACACGCGCGTGAATACCGTGCTCGAGCGCTGGGCGTACAAGCGTTCGCGCGCGATCACCGCCGTGTCGCAAAAGGTGGCCGACGAGATCGCCGGGCTCGGCATCGACAGCCGCAAGATCAGCGTGATCTACAACGGTGTGGACGGCAGCGCATTCGCCGGCGCGCAGGCCGATCGCGCGGCGTTCAAGCTGCCGGACGACGCGTTCCTGCTGCTGTTCGTCGGCGACCTGCGCACGCCGCGCAAGAACCTCGGCACCGTGCTGAAGGCGCTGACGAAGCTGCCCGCCAACGTGCATCTGGCGGTGGCCGGCTATCTGCCCGGCAGCCCGTATCCGGAGGAGGCGCGCGCGCTCGGCATCGATTCGCGCGTGCATTTCCTCGGGCTCGTGAAGAACATGCCGACGCTGATGCGCTCGGTCGACGCGTATGTCTTTCCGTCGCGCTACGAAGCGATGAGCCTGTCGCTGCTGGAGGCGATGGCGGCCGGGCTGCCGGTCGTCACCGCGCGCACGGCGGGCGGCGCGGAAATCATCACGCGCGAATGCGGGATCGTGCTGGAGGACCCGGACGATCCGGCCGCGCTCGCGCAGGCGATCGGCGCGCTCGCGGCGTCGCGCGACACCTGCCGCGCGATGGGCGACGCGGCCCGCGAACTGATGACCCGTTTCGGCTGGGCGCACATGGGCGCCCAGTACGTCGCGCTTTACCGGCGCATCGGCCAACCCACGCAGCCGTCCGCCTTCGAGCGGGTCGAGCATGCAATCACGCAGGAGCAACCGTGATGTCCCACTCTTCCCGGCCGATCAAATCGTTGCAGATCGGCATGCACTGGTTTCCCGAACGCGCGGGCGGCCTCGACCGGATGTACTACTCGCTCGTCGGCGCGCTGCCCGGCGCGGGCGTCGAGGTGCGCGGGCTCGTGGCCGGCTCGCCGAAGGTCGCCGACGACACGGGCGGGGCGATCCAGGGTTTCGGTCCCGCGTCGGAGCCGCTCGCGCGCCGGATGCTCGCCGCGCGGCGAGCGTTGCGCGACGAGATCCGCAGCGCGCGGCCGGACGTGATTTCGTCGCACTTCGCGCTGTATACGTTCCCGGGCCTCGACGTGACGCGCGGGATTCCGCAGGTGTCGCACTTCCAGGGGCCGTGGGCCGACGAAAGCCAGGTCGAGGGCGCCGCGTCGCTCGGGCAGCGCGCGAAGCGCTATCTCGAGCAGGCGGTGTATACGCGCTCGTCGCGGCTGATCGTGCTGTCGCAGGCGTTCGGCCAGATCCTGACGAACCGGTACGGGATCGATCCGTCGCGCGTGCGCGTGATTCCCGGCTGCGTCGATACCGCGCAGTTCGACACGCCGCTCACGCCCGCCGAGGCGCGGCACAAGCTGCAACTGCCGCAGGACCGGCCGATCGTGCTGGCCGTGCGCCGACTCGTGCGGCGCATGGGGCTGGAGGACCTGATCGATGCGATCGGCATCGTCAAGCGCCGCCACCCGGACGTGCTGCTGCTGATCGCCGGCAAGGGCAAGATCGGCGAGGAACTGCAGCAGCGCATCGACGAAGCCGGGCTGCAGGACAACGTGAAGCTGCTCGGCTTCGTGCCCGATCACCATCTCGCGGCGCTGTACCGTGCGGCGACGGTCAGTGTCGTGCCGACGGTCGCGCT
Organism: Burkholderia sp. E168m22; assembly: GCF_001319805.1. Classification (NCBI taxonomy): domain Bacteria; kingdom Pseudomonadati; phylum Pseudomonadota; class Betaproteobacteria; order Burkholderiales; family Burkholderiaceae; genus Burkholderia; species Burkholderia sp. E168m22. The sequence continues at coordinate 97,690 of NZ_BBSK01000101.1, read as the reverse complement.
CGAGGGCTTTGGGCTGATCACGGTCGAATCGCTGGCGTCCGGCACGCCGGTGCTGGTCACGCCGGTCGGCGGGCTGCCGGAGGCGGTCGCCGGGTTGTCGAACGATCTCGTGCTGCCGTCGACGGGCGCGGATGCAATTGCCGAAGGGCTCGGCGGCGCGCTGTCGGGTGCGATCGCGCTGCCCGATGCGGCCGCATGCAAGCGTTATGCACGCGATCATTTCGACAATGCGGTGATCGCGCGGCGCGTGGCCGGCGTGTACGAAGAGGCGATCCAGGCGGCAGGTTGAACGTTCGCGGCGCGCACCGTGTGCGTCGAACCCCGGCGGGACCACAGCGGGACCGAAGCGGAACCGACATGCGCCGCGACGTTGCCGGCGCGCCCGCTTCCATGCCGCGGCGATGCCCCAAGCCGAACCGCAGCGGAACCGAAAGCCCGATCGGCGCGCGTGCGCGGCCGCTTCGCATGCCGGCCGCCAGCCGAGGGCGGGCCGGCGTTTCCCGTTCGATCCGCACAGCCGGCGCGCCTCATGCGCGCCGCAGCTGGCCCCACACGCCGAGCACGGCCACTCGCCCCCGCGCGGAGCACGGAGACCGCATGGCCGCGCGCCTCACGCGCGCCGCAGCGTCGCCACCCACACCCCGAGCGCGGCCACGCTCACCCCCGCGCCGAGCACGCAGACGCCGGTCCAGCCGGCGCGCGCATACATCATCGTCGCCGCGATCGCACCGAGCCCGCTGCCGGCCGAATAGAACAGCATGTAGCAGCCGACGAGGCGCGCATGCGCATCGGGCCGCGCGCCGAGAATCATGCTCTGGTTGACGACGTGCACGGCCTGCCCGCCGACGTCGAGCAGCACGATGCCGACGACCAGCCATGCAATCGACGTATTGCCGAACGCGAGCGGCAGCCACGCGCACGCGAGCAGCGCGAGTGCCGCGCCGGTCGTCGCCTCGCCGCGCCCGCGATCCGCGAGCCGGCCCGCGCGGGCCGCCGCCGCTGCACCCAGCGCGCCGACGAGGCCGAATGCGCCGATCTGCGTGTGCGACATCGCGTGCGGCGGCGCGCTCAGCGGCAGCACGAGCGCGCTCCAGAAGATGCTGAACGCCGCGAACATCAGCAGTGCGATCGCGCCGCGCACACGCAGCACGCGTTCGTCGCGCAGCAGCGACACCATCGAGCGCAGCAGCGCCGCGTAGCCGATGCGTGTGCGCGGTTCGCGCATATCGGGCAGCAGCCGCGACAGCACGACGAGCATCGCGATCGCGAGCGCACCCGACACGAGATAGACGGCCCGCCACCCCGCGATGTCGGTGACGACGCCCGCCAGCGAGCGCGCGGCCAATAGTCCGACCACGACGCCGCCTTGCGCGGCGCCCACCACGCGCCCGCGTTCGCCCGCACCGGCGAGGGCGGCCGAGCACGCGATCAGCCCTTGCGTCATCGCGGTGCCGAGCAGCCCGATCGCGACCATTCCGGCCAGCAGCGCGCCACGCGTCGGTGCAGTGGCCACGCCGATGCAGGCCGCGCTCAGCAGCACGAGCTGCACGGCGATCAGGCGCTTGCGGTTCAGCAGGTCGCCGAGCGGCACGACGAACAGCAGCGCGAGCGCGCAGCCGAGCTGCGTCGCGGTGATGACGCCGCCGACGGCGGCCTGCGACACGCCGAAATCCCGTGCGATCGAATCGAGCAGCGGCTGCGCGTAGTAGACGTTCGCGACGCTCGCCGCGCAGCAGACGGCCAGCAGCGCGACGCGTGCCGACGACAGGCGGCCGTCCTCGGCCGGATGGATCGCGTCGGTCGACGCGTTCGATGCAACGGTGCCGGAATGACAGGACGATTCCATGGTTCCTCGCGCAATGTAGTTGCAATTTGAAACTAGGTTGGAGTGTAGGGAAAGTAGTTTTAAAATGCAACTTGTTGGGTGGCGGGCCTGAGGCCCGCGCACGGATGGCCGGCATGCCCGCGAAGGCGGCCGGCACGATTGCGGAGAGAAAGATGGCCAGGCAGAAAAGTCTTGCGGATTCGCCGTGCCCGGTGGCGCGCGCGACCGATATCGTCGGCGATCGCTGGGCGTTGCTGATCGTGCGCGATGCATTCGACGGCGTGCGCCGCTTCGGCGATTTCCGCGCGAGTCTCGGCGTCGCGAGCAACATCCTGTCCGACCGGCTGAAGATGCTGGTGGACGCGGGCGTGTTCGACGTCGTGCCGGCGTCGGACGGCACCGCGTATCAGGAGTACGTGCTGACGAAAAAGGGCGAAGGGCTGTTTCCGGTCATCGTGATGCTGCGGCAGTGGGGCGAGGCCAACCTGTTCGCGCGCGGCGAGCGGCATTCGGTGCTGGTCGATCGCGGCACCGGGCGTGCGATCCGCAAGCTCGCGCTGCGGCACGACGACGGCCGGCCCGTGAAGGCGGCCGACACGGTCGTCAGGAAGGTCGACGACGAGGCGAGCGCGACACGGCGATGAGCATCAGGCGCGATGGCCCGACCGGCCAGCAGCTCCCGCGTTGTATCTGGGAAATACCTGTCTCGATCCCGATGCACCCGACACGCTGCACGGGCCGCATCCGCGCTTGCAGTTCATGGTGATTCAGGCGAGCCGCGGTGGGCACGTGAGCCACTTCGGGCGTAACGTCTTTCCATGGCGTCACCTGATCCAGCCCGACCCCGGCGACGCATGACCGCACGCGCTCAATCGTGCGCCGACAAGGTCTGACGCGACCGCGGCGCACCGCGATCCGCATCGGTCCGCACGCGGGTCGCGAGCAGCGCGGCCGCGACCAGCAGCGCGACCGACACGACGGTTTCGATCCGCAACCCGCTGACGACCTGCGCTGCACCGCCGCCGCCGGCGAGCGCACCGAACGCCGCGACGCCGATCGCGCCGCCGGCCTGCCGCGCGGTATTGAGCACGGCCGACGCGATGCCGGCCCGCTCGGGCGCGACCGAGGCGAGTACGGCCGTCGTCATCGCGGGCACCGCGAAGCCCATGCCCGACGGAATCAGCAGGAACGGCACCAGCAGCACGCCGAGCGGCGTCGCGGCATCGACGAAATGCAGCGACCCGTAGCCGAGCGCGGCGACGAGCGCGCCGGCCACCATCGGCACGCGCGGGCCGTGGCGGGCGACGACGCGTCCGCTCGCGAGATTCGACAGCAGGAAGCCGCCGGTGAGCGGCAGGAACGCGAGCCCGGCCTGCAACGCCGATTCGCCGCGTGCGCGTTGCAGGTACAGCGCGAGCACGAACACGGTGCCGTAGTACGTGAGGTTCACGCAGATCCCGAACAGCACGGCCGTGCTGAACGCAGGGTGGCGGAACAGCGACAGCGGCAGCATCGGCGTGGCCGTACGCGATTCGACCGCGACGAACGCGAGCGCGGCCAGCGCCGCCAGCACGAAACCGCTGGCCACGACGGGATGCGTGAAGCCGAGCGGCCGCCATTCGATCACGGCGCCGGTCAGCACGGTCAGCATCGCGATCGCGATGAACTGGCCGCGCGGATCGAGCGAACGGGTCGAGCGCGCCGGGGCAGCCTGCTCGCGGCGCGCCGGCACCCACGCGAACGTGGCGGCGAGCCCCGCCGCACACAGCGGCAGGTTCACGAGGAAGATGCCGCGCCAGCCCCACGCGGCGATCAGCAGGCCGCCGACGACCGGGCCGGCCGCGATCGCGATCGACCCGGCCGCCGTCCACCCGCTGACCGCACGGGCGCGCAGGCGCGGGTCATGCCGGCACGCGTCGTTGAGCAGCGCGAGCGAATTGGGCAGCATGGCCGCGGCGCCGACGCCTTGCAGCGCGCGGGCCGCGATCAGCATCGCGGGCGCGACGGCGGCGCCGCACGCGAGCGACGCGAACGCGAACAGCAGGAGGCCCGCGACATACAGGCGGCGTGTGCCGAAGCGGTCGCCGAGCGCGCCGGCCGACAGCATCAGCACCGCGAACGCGAGCGTGTACGCATCGACGACCCATTGCAGGCCGGCCACCGGCAGGTGCAGATCGGCGGCGAGATGCGCGAGTGCGATATTGACGATGGTCACGTCGAGCTGCGTGACGACGAACCCGATGCTGACGGTGGCGACGATGCGCGCCAGCGCGGGCGGGAAAGCGGGGGACGGTGTGGTCGTATCCATGCGTCCATCGTAGGCGGCGACGGACATTCGATGTTTCAGCGGGACGTGAAGCGTCGATACGCGGCCCGTGCGCGGCGATTAACATGGCAATGCGGCGGGCGCATGCCACCGCGCACATCGACTTTCGACAGGCCTGTCCGGATGACTCCCTCGAACCTGACGACGCGCGACGCGCAGATCGCCGATCACGCGGACATCGCACGGCTGATGCACCAGCTTGGCTACGATGCGACCCCCGAGATGATCCGCGACAAGCTGGCAACACTGCTGCCGAGCGCGGTCGACCGCATCCTGGTCGCGACGATCGCGCATCGCGTGGTCGGCTGCATCAGCCTGCATGCGCTTGCGCTATTTCACGCGCATGGCAATCTCGGGCGCATCACGAGTCTGGTCGTCGACGAAAGCTGTCGCGGGCAGGGTGTCGGCGGCGCGCTGATCGCAGCGGCGCACAGCTGGTTCGAGTCGGTGGGGTGCGTGAAACTGGAGGTGACGAGCGGCGACCATCGGCTCGATGCGCACCGCTTTTACGCGCGGTACGGCTTCATGCGGGACGGGCAGCGGCTGTCGAAGCGCGTCCGGCCGTGATGCCGGGGCGAGCGGCCGTCGCATCCGCCATCGCGGGAGAACCGGCGCCGCTTGACCGTTCAGTGCCGTTCGCCGCGCCAGCGTCCCGGCGCCACGCCGAAGCGCTTCGTGAACGCATGCGTGAACGTGCTCTGATCCGCGAAGCCGACGCTGCCCGCGATGTCGACGAGCGCATGCCGGCCGTCGGCGAGCAGCACGACGGCCGCGTCGAGCCGCAGCCGCTGCAGGTAGCGATGCGGCGTTTCGCCGAAGGCGTCGACGAACAGTTGATGAAACCGGCGCATCCCGTAGCCGCAGTGCGCGGCGAGATCGGCGATGCGCAGCGGGTCGGCGAGCCGCGCGCGCAGCCAGCGGTCGATGCGCGCGAAATCGAGGCCCGACGCGGGCGCGGCGATGCCCGCATCGTCGAGCAGTGCGTCGCACAGGCGTGCCGCGGCCTGCCACTGGAAACGGTGCGCGGCGGCCTGCCGTGCGTCGCCGTCCGGTGCATCGTGTTGCGCGGCCGCCGCCGCGACCTGCGCGACGAGCGACGTGAGCGCCGGGTCGATCGACACGGCGCGCGCATGGTCGAACAGTCGCTGAGGCACCGCGAGCGACGCGGCGGGCAGGTCGATCACGAGCTGGCGATTGTCGCCGAGGCCCGCGTAGTCGTGGCGCGCGCCGGCCGGAATCAGCCAGGCCGCGTGCCGGTCGATGCGACGGCCGATTCCGTCCACCGCCATCACCATCGCGCCGTCGACGCCGAGCACGACCTGGTGGAAGTCGTGCACGTCCGACGCTTCGCACGTGTCGTAGCGGCGCAGCGCGATGGCGGGGGAGGCGATGCGTTCCATCGGAAGGAAACGGCCGGATGCGGGGTCAGACGTCGAGCAGTTCGACTTCGAACACGAGCGTCGCATTCGGCGGAATCACGCCGCCTGCGCCGCGCGGGCCGTAGCCGAGTTGCGGCGGGATCGTCAGGCGACGCACGCCGCCGACCTTCATGCCCTGCACGCCTTCGTCCCAGCCCTTGATGACCATGCCGCCGCCGAGCACGAACGCGAACGGGTCGTTGCGATCCTTGCTCGAATCGAATTTCTGACCGTCGGTCAGCCAGCCCGTGTAGTGGACGCTGACGGTCTTGCCGGCTTGCGCTTCCGCGCCGGTGCCTTCGGTCAGGTCCTCGTACTTGAGGCCCGATTCGGTCGTGATGACGGACATGATTTCTCCTGAAAGAGGTTGCGTGAAACCGCTATTGTAGGCGAGCGCGCAACGGGCCGGCGCGCGTGGATTTCGTGCCGCCGTACGCGTGTCGGCAAGCGTGGCGGAGCGCCGCGCGCGGGATCGCCCGACACGCAATTGGAACGCGCGTTTGAATTTTTCGCGAGCCGCGGGCCCAAGGTTGCACCACGGCAGTGCGCTGCGCGTATGAATCGATGTGGCCGGCTCATGTACAGCCTGCTGCACGATCATTGCCCGATCTCGCGAAAGACCCGCCACACGGGGCTTGCGGGCCGATCGCCGGGCGCCGCACTGCATCCGGCACCTCGCCCTGACGCGCACTCCCGCGTTCGAATCCCGACCCGTCGGCGCGTCGTTCGAGCGCCGTTTTTTCCGCGTTGCCGACCGTGCCCTGTTTGGAAGCGCGCATCTACCGCGCGGCTTGCGTGTGCCGGCGCGTGCGGCCTATCTTTACATCTGTCGATGTCATGATTTTGGCGGCGCGCGCTGCGCCGCCCGGACTGGCGCCGGCCGCGTCGGACGATGCGCCGGGCCGTGCCGCAACAGGAGAACGATGCAATGAAGTCAGCCGCTTCCGCCACCGCAGCCGGGATCATGCCGGTGCGCCGCGACCTGCGCTTCGACCTGCCGGTCGAGCGCGCGAAGGACTGGCATGGCCTCGGGTCGCACGTGACCCATTTCTTCAACGCGCTGTCGCTGCTGTTTCCGGCCGGCGAGCGCTTCTTCATGGATTCGGTGCGCAACTATCGCGACCGGATCGACGATCCCGTGCTGAAGCAGCAGGTGCTCGGCTTCATCGGCCAGGAGGCGATGCACACGCGCGAGCACATCGAATACAACGAGCTGATGCAGGCGAACCGGCTGCCCGCGCGCAAGCTCGACCAGCGCGTGTGGACGGTGCTCGGCTACATGAAGCGCAAGCTGCCGCATTCGGTACAGCTCGCGCATACGGTGGCCGCCGAGCACTACACGGCGATGCTCGCCGACTGGCTGCTGCGCGACCCGACGCGCCTCGACGGTTCGGTCGAAGGCTACCGGCAGATGTGGATCTGGCACGCGCTGGAGGAAACCGAGCACAAGGCCGTGTCGTTCGACGTGTGGAATGCCGCGATGAAGCCGGGGCTCCGCCGTTACCTGATCCGCATCGGCGTGTATCTGCTGACGACGCTGACGTTCTGGCCGACCGTGTTCCTGATGCATGCGACGCTACTGTGGCGCGATCGCGGCGCCGGCCATCACGTGCGCGGCATGCTGCGGATGATCGCGTTCCTGTACGGGCCGCGCCGCGGGCTGTTTCCGCGCATCGCCGGCGAATGGCTGAGCTTTTTCCGGCCGGGCTTCCACCCGTGGGATCACGACAATCACCATCATCTCGCGCGGGTCGACGCACTGGCCGCCACCTATGGCGAACACGGCGGCACGCCGGCCGGCCGCGGTCGCGCGAACGCACCGGCGCCGCTCGCATCGGGCCGCTGACCCGGCCGTCCCTCGCCCCACCCACTCGGCGGGGCGCCGCGCATGTTGCGTGCGTGCATCAGCCCGCTTCTTCCGACGATTGACGAAAATCAACCGGAACCGGTTGCACGGGCGCCCGCGTGCCCGGCCGACCGGTTGCGCGCGCATGCGCCGCCGCCGCTGGTCATGCGTGCGCCGCGTCGTTCGCCATCGCCGTGCGCCAGTACCGGCGCGGCTTTGCGCGCTCGGCGCCGGTCCTCGCCGGTCGCGCACGGCGCCCGCCACCGGGATAACACCCATCTAGCCGCGGGCCTGCCGCATCGATATACCGTTCATGGCAACGTCGACCTCCGGCGCGATTCATGCGAAGGGGGATTTTATTCGGACGGAAATACGGCCAATATGTCGGTTCGATCGTGTCCGTCGTACGCGGCGGCGAGCCGGCGCGCGATACCAACGCCAAGCGGGGAACAACGATGGTTGCAAGGTCACCCGACGCAAACGGGCCGGCGGCGCCCGAGATGACGGACGTGTCCGTCACCGCTCCCGAGGCCGGCCGCAAGCTGTTCGTGATCATGCGCACGCCGGACGAGCCGTTGCTGGCGCAACTGCGCGGGCTCGGCTGGGAGATCACGGTCGCGAAGACGGCCGGCGCCGCGCAGAACATGACCTGCGGCGTGAGCGTGGCCGCCGGGCTGGTCGATTTCACCGGGTTCACGTCGCGCGACTATCCCGCGCTGAAGATGTGCCTGAGCCAGCCGGCGATCGGCTGGATTTCCATCGCGCAGGCCGGCATCACGATCGGCCCCGCCGTGCGCGAGCTGATCCGTAGCTATTGCTTCGATTACGTGACGCTGCCGCTGCCGTACGAATGGATTTCGCACGTGCTCGGCCATGCGCGCGGGATGGCCGCGCTCGATCGCGTCGATGGCGCCGCCTATGCGGCGTCGATCGGCGAACACGGGATGATCGGCAACTGCGAGGCGATGCAGCAGCTGTTCAGCACGATCCGCAAGGTCGCGAAGACCGACGCGAGCGTGTTCATCTCGGGCGAGTCGGGCACCGGCAAGGAGCTGACGGCGCTCGCGATTCACGAGCGCTCCGGCCGCGGCAAGGGGCCGTTCGTCGCGATCAATTGCGGCGCGATTCCGCATCACCTGCTGCAGTCGGAACTGTTCGGCTATGAACGCGGCGCGTTCACCGGCGCGAACCAGCGGCGCGCGGGCCGGATCGAATCGGCGAACGGCGGCACGCTGTTTCTCGACGAGATCGGCGACATGCCGGTCGAAAGCCAGGCGAGCCTGCTGCGCTTCCTGCAGGAGGGCAAGATCGAACGGCTCGGCGGCCAGGAATCGATCGTGGTCGACGTGCGGATCATCTCGGCCACGCACGTCGATCTCGACGGCGCGGTCGAGGCCGGGCGCTTCCGCGCGGATCTCTATCACCGGCTGTGCGTGCTGCGCATCCACGAGCCGCCGCTGCGCGCGCGCGGCAAGGACATCGACATCCTCGCGCACTACGTGCTGCAGAAATTCAAGGCCGACAGCGGCCGCAAGATCAGCGGCTTCACGTCGGCCGCGCTCGACGCGATGCGGCGCTACGAGTGGCCCGGCAACGTGCGCGAACTGATCAACCGCGTGCGGCGTGCGATCGTGATGGCCGAGAGCCGGCTGCTGACGCCGCACGATCTCGGACTCGATACGCCCGGCGAAACCGAACCGGTGACGCTCGAGCAGGCGCGGGCGCTGGCCGAGCGCACCGCGATCGAGAACGCGCTACTGCGCAACGACCACCGGATCAACAAGGCCGCCGCCGAACTCGGCATTTCACGCGTGACGCTCTACCGGATGATGATCGAGCACGGGCTGAACGATCACGACAACAACGGCGGCAACGGCGGGAATGGCGACAGCGGCGGGCACGACGGCGCGCCGTCGGGCGACGCGGGGCATCAGCGCGTCGGCTGAGCGGCGGGTGCGAGGCGTGTGATGCGTGCGGACCGCTTCAGCGATAGGTCCACAGCCGGTGCAGCACGAACGTGACGGGCGGCACGCACAGCACGACCGCGACGATGCTCCACGCGCGCGCGAGCCCGAGCGCGTCGGTGCCGTGCGCCAGCAGCATCGTCACGGCCAGGCCGGCCATCGCGACCGCGAGAAAGCGCACGAAGTTGCCCCACGTCACCGGCGACGAAAAACTCCACAGCGTGTTGGCGAGATACGAGAACGCGGTCGAGCAGACGAACGCGGTCGCGTTCGCGATGACGGGCGTCGCGTCGAACAGCGCGAACATCGCGGCGGCGATCAGCGCATGCAGCGCGGTCGAGCCGACACCGGACACGCCGAAGCGGATCAGCCTGGCGCGCTCGGCGGCATGGAAGGTACGGATCATCGTGGGCGGTGGTTTGCGTGAAGTCGCGTGAGATCGCGTGAAGCGGTGTCGCAGTATAGCCATGCGATCGGCGGCCGCGTCCAGCGTCCGGCAGCGACGTGCGGTGCGCGTTGCCGCCAGCGCCGGCATGTAAAGCGCATGAAACATTTCGTGTGGATCGCCGGGCGGATTGCCGCGACGAAACGGGTCGTTCGGCCATCCCGCCGCCGGTAAAAATTCCGCGCTCCATTGTTCAGCCTTATTCCGCAAGGCCCCGCCGTCGCAGGGCCGGCGCCCGCCGTTGCGCCGACGTTTCAGTTTCGTAACTTCCTGCATGCCACGCCCGTTCCGGCCGCCAGCCGGCCCGGCCGCCGCCTTGTCCGGCCGGGCTCGCGTCGCGCTGGCCCGGTCCTTGCAAAGAGAGACGTGCGAGAGTCGACGACGCGAGGTCCTCCGGTCAGGCAGCGAAAGCTTTCCGTACCGGCCAGGACGCGGTCCGCGGGGATGCGGCGGTCGGGCGCGGTGCAGCAGCCGCGTCACGGCGAGCACGGAACGTCGTCGGCTGATCGCCGGAGCATCGGCATCGTCCGGTTGCCGGAACCAACATCAGACAGCAAACGGGGTAGAAAAATGATCGATCATCACACGCCGCGGTCCGCAGGCCGCGATCGCAGTGATTCGGGACATCGCCGTTCGAGCATCGCGCTTGCAGCGGACCGGCATGCCTCGACAGGCCATCTCTCCGCGCCCGGTGCGAGGCGGATCCGGCTGGTTGCCGGTCATCCGCGCCGGGTCGGCACTTTCCTGCACGCGAACCCGATCCGCATGGGCATGTGCGCACGGGCGCCCGTGCCGCGCCGCCCGGTTTTCGCCTATTGAATCGATCCGCACGACGTCCGTTCGCGTCGCATGTCGTTGCCGCGAAGGATCGATATGCAATCCGAACGATGACGCGAAGCGTCGTGCCGCGCGCTGCGGACGACGCAAGAAACAGGCATTCGATGAAACGGCGAACCACGCGCCGCCGTTGCCATCCGGTTGAAGGGGAGGGGCGGTCGGACGCGCGCGACGGAAGCAGTCATCCGTACGCGCGCGACGCCGTTTTTCAACCGCCGTAGATGTCGAAGTCGAAGTACTTCGATGCGAGCCGCTTGTAGGTGCCGTCCTTGACCATGTCGTGGATCGCGCGGTCGATCTTCGCCTTCAGGTCGGTGTCCTCCTGGCGCAAACCGATGCCGGCGCCGATGCCGAGCACCTTTTCGTCGACGAGCTCGGGCCCGACGAACGTGTAGTTCGCGCCGCGCGGCGATTTCAGGAACCCGATCGCGGCCTGCACTTCATCCTGGAGGGCCGCGTCGAGGCGGCCGGCGATCAGGTCGGCATACACGCCGTCCTGGTTCTGGTACGACACGACGTTCGCGCCTTGCTTGCCCCAGTACGCCTTCGCATACGTTTCCTGCGTCGTGCCCTGCTCGACGCCGATCGATTTGCCCTTCAGCGATGCGGCGGTCGGCAGCAGCGACGAGCCCTTCTTCACGACGAGCCGCGTCGGCTGGTTGTAGATCTTCGTCGTGAAGCCGATCTGCTGCGCGCGCTGCGGCGTGATCGACATCGACGACAGCACCGCGTCGAACTTCTTCGCCTTCAGCGCCGGAATCATCCCGTCGAAATCGTTCTCGAGCCACACGCATTTGGCCTTCAGGCGCGCGCAGATCTCGTTGCCGAGGTCGATGTCGAAGCCGACGAGCTTGCCGTCCGGCGCCTTCGATTCGAACGGCGCGTAGCTGGCGTCGGTGCCGAAGCGGATCGTGGTCCAGTCCTTCGCGACGGCGGGGCCTGCGGATACCGCGAGCAGGGCGATCGAAACAGCGGCAATCAGTCTCTTCATGGTGCGTTCCTTGGCATGGTGCATCCGGTTTCCGTGCGACATGGTCTCCACGGACACGACCCGCGCCGTGACGCGGTGTCCGCCCGGCCATTAAGGCAGAAAATAAAATAAGAGTCCAGAATGGACAAAAAATATCGATTTGTCGGACGGGCTTGACGATCGTTGGGTGCGACCCTTGCAAAAATACGAGAATGGACTAATCTTGTTAGTAAATTCGTTTCGAGACTAACCGTCATGTCACAGCCCGCCTATGAATCGCATTCCGCCTTGCCGCACGCTTCGGTCGCGCAGATGTCGGCGGCCGGCCTGCGTGCGTTTTTCAACATCGCGCGCGACTGGGAACTGACGATCGACGAGCAGATCGTGCTGCTCGGGTCGCCCGGCCGCTCGACGTTCTTCAAGTGGAAGGCCGCGCCGGAATCGGCGCGCCTGCCGCGCGATACGCTCGAGCGGCTGTCGCTCTTGCTCGGTATCTACAAGGGCTTGCAGATCCTGCTGCCGCAGCCCGCTGCGGCCGATGCTTGGGTCAAGCGGCCCAACGATGCGGCGCCGTTCGGCGGCAAGCGCGCGCTCGACCGGATGCTGGCCGGCAACGTCGGCGACCTGGTGGCCGTGCGGCAATATCTCGATGCGATGCGGGGTGGCTGGGCGTGACGACACCGATCGAAGTCACCCGGTGGCCCACGACCACCGTCGACTGGGCGCCCGCCTATCGCGTGATTCCCACCCGTTTTCCGGCCATCAACCTGTTCGACCGCGTCGCGTCGGCGGACGATTTCGACGCGCTCTACGCGCTCGAATCGCTGACCAACGACCGCATCCGCAACGAAGTCGGCACGCTCGAGCTCGTGCCGCCCGCCGAGCGCCGCTACGGGCAGGGCTGGGGGCCGATCATGGCCGCGTTCACGCACCTGAATCCGCTGGGTAGCCGCTTTTCGGACGGCAGCTACGGCGTGTTCTACTGCACGCGCTCGCGCGATACGGCGATCGCGGAAACGCGCTATCACAGCGGGCTGTTCCTCGCCGCGACCAAGGAGCCGCCGATGCGCCAGCAGATGCGGCTCTATACCGTGCTCGCGCACGGCGACGTTGCCGACGTGCGCACGTGGCCGCAGCGCGATCCCGCGTTGCTGGACCCGGTCGACTACAGCGCGGGGCAGGCATTCGGCCGCGCGGTGCGCCAGGCGGGCGGCGCGGGGATCGTCTATCCGTCGGTGCGCGACCCGCGCGGCGAATGTCTCGCCGCATTCCGCACGACGCTGCTGCGCGACTGCCAGCATGCGGCCTATCTCGAATACAACTGGAACGGCTCGGCCGTCGATGCGGTGTTCGAACTGAATCAGGTCGGCTAGCGTTTGCTTGGCCGGGCGCGGCGGGCGTTGCATTGCGCGGAGCGGACACCGACCGGCCCGTCACGGCAGCGGCCAGTCGCCCGCGTGGCGTTCGCGCGCCTCGGCCTGCGTCATCGACCACGTGCGGCCGGTGCGCGGCTCGGCGAGCGTGAGGCGCCCGGCCGGCGCGAACGCACCCGTGTCGATGAACCATTGCGCGCCGATCCGTTGCGGTTCACGCACCGGCGTGTGCCCCGTGCAGGTCAGCGACAGTCCGGCCTGCCGCGCCGGATCGGCGAGCCCCTGGATCAGATCGCGGCCCCAGATCAGCCGCTCGCGCACGTCGTGCGGATAGCTGCCGGTATCGAGCTCCGCATCCGAGCCGAAGAATTCCGCATGCAGCACGTTGAAGCGCGCCGGGCCGTCGCCGATCACGCGCACGAGCGGCAGCGCGTCAACGCGTGCCGCATGCGCGTGCAGCCGTTCCGGCGGCAGGTCGGCGCCCCAGTCGCCGCCGATCCCGCGCCACGCGTCGGGCGGCAGCTTGCCGCGTGCGACGAGGCTCAGCACTTCCTCGTGATTGCCTCGCACGACGTGGCACCACGGCCGGTCGAGCAGGTCCAGCGCGGTTTCGGAGGCCGGGCCGCGGTCCACGAGATCGCCGACCGAGAACAGCCGGTCGCGGGCCGGATCGAAGCGGACGTCGTGCAGCAGCGCGCGCAGCACGTCCACGCAGCCGTGCAGGTCGCCGACGACGAAGTCGCGGCCGGCCGGGTTCGCGGGATGGCGGCAGAGCAGGGCGGTGGCGGTCATCCCCTTATCTTAGGCGCTCGTGCCCATCGCCACGTCACGACGGAATGGCGATAATCGGGGCGCGTTACCCGCCGGCGCGGCGGCTTTCCCGCGCACCGGCCGAACCCTTTCCATCCGCTTTCGGAATCACACGATGACGCTTTATCCGCAGGTATTACGCAACCGGCCGCGCATGGTCGCGGCGTTCGTCGCCGGCGTGCTGTGCGCGGTGCTGCTGCCGTTTCCGCTGCGCCCGACCGCGCGGGCGCTGATCGGCTGGGATTGCGCGGTCTGGCTGTACCTCGTGCTGATGTGGGTGCGCATGGTGACCGCGCATCATCACAAGGTGCGCGAAGTCGCGGTCCGCGAGGACGAAAACGCGACGACCGTGCTGACCGTCGTGTGCCTCGCGACCGTCGCGAGCGTGGCGGCGATCGCGATCGAACTCGCGACCGCCAAGAGCGTCGGCTTCAGCGCGGGGCTCAGCCACTACGCGATCACGGGCGCGACGCTGTTCGGCGCGTGGTTCCTGATCCCGACGATCTTCACGCTGCACTATGCGCGGCTCTATTACGGCTCGCCGAGCAACGATCGCGCGCTCCGTTTCCCCGACCGGAACCCGGAGCCCGATTACTGGGATTTCCTGTATTTCGCGTTCACGCTCGCGGTCGCGTCGCAGACGGCCGACGTGTCGCTCGCGAACCGCTCCGCGCGGCGCTCGGTGCTCGCGCAGTCGATCCTGTCGTTCTACTTCAACATGGCCGTGCTCGGCTTGTCGATCAACGTCGCGGCGGGGCTGCTGAGCTGACGCCGGTTACTTGAGCAGGTCGTACCGGCCGCCGCGCTCCAGCGCGCGCTGGTACGCGGGCCGCGCATGGATCGTGTCGAGAAAGCGCGCGATCGCCGGATACCGGCTGCCACCGCCGCGCGCGGTCGCGGCTTCGAGCGGAAAGCTCATCTGGATGTCGGCCGCGCTGAAGCCGTCGCCGACGAACCAGCCGCTGCGCGCCAGCGCACCGTCGACGTGGCCGAGATGCAGGTCGATCTGCGGATCGACGAAACCCGACTGCAGCGTCGCGGCGATCTTGCGTGCGATCGGCCGCGCGAAGAACGGCATCGGCGCATGCGCGATCCGCAGCGCGACGAGCTTGAGCAGCAGCGGCGGCATCGCCGACCCTTCCGCGTAGTGCAGCCAGTACGTGTAGTCGTGCCGCTCGGGCGAGCCGGGCGGCGGCGCGAGGCGCCCGTTGCCGTAGCGTTCGACCAGGTATTCGATGATCGCGCCCGATTCGGCGAAGGTGCGGCCGTCGTCGGTCACGACAGGCGACTTGCCGAGCGGATGGATCGCGCGCAATTCGGCCGGCGCGAGCATCGTTTTCGGATCGCGTTCGTAGCGCACGATCTCGTACGGCACATCCAGTTCTTCGAGCAGCCAGAGCACGCGCTGCGAACGCGAGTTGTTCAGGTGATGGACGGTGAGCATGTCGAGGCCGGAAGGGGGCGGGAACGCCATCATACCGAGCGCGCGCGGCGCATTCGCGAATCGTGTGGTGCGCGCCGTGGCGGGCCGCTTCGAATCGTCAAGCGCGCCGCACCGCGATCCACGCGCCCCAGAACAGGCTCGCGAAAAAACGCAGCGGCGCATCGAAGCCCGCGTCGCGCAGCAGCGCGAACACGGCTTCCTCGGACGCGGGCGGATCGGCGCCCTGCAGGATCTTCGCGAGTTGCGCGCGCACGGCGTCGGACGTGGCGCCCTTCATGCGCCAGCGCTGCTGCCAGGCGTCGAGCAGGCGCGGGTGGTCCGCGTAGCGGCGATGGTTGCCGGCGAGCACGAGCGGCGCGCCGGGCTTCAGTCGCCGCGCGATCGCATGCAGCAGCGCGGCTTTCGCGTCGTCGCCCGGCACGTGATGCAGCACGCCGATCAGCGTCGCGCCGTCGAACGCGGGCGCATCGGGCAACGCGTCGACGCCATCCTCGACGAACGCGGTACGCGCGCCGAAACCCGCGGCTTCGACATTCGAGCGCGCGAGCGCGAGCATCGGCGCGGACGGGTCGACGGCCGTGAATTGCCAGCCCGGTTCGAGCGCGGCTGCTACGCAGATTTCCTGCCCCGTGCCGCCCGCGCCGGCCACGAGAATCCGGGCATCGGTCGCACCGATCGCCGACGCGAGCATGCAGGCGGCGAGTTCGTGACAGGCATCGTAGCCGGCGAGCGCGATGCGCGATTGTTCGGCGTATTCGTGCGCGCGTGACGGATCGAATTTCGCGGCGCTGGCGGGAAGCGACATGGCGGGTTCCTTTTGACGGGAGCGGACGACGTGTCCGCGAGCATGACGCGCAGCGTATGTGCGCGCGGCCGGCGCAACAAGACGGGCAATCATTCCGGTATGCCGACTACCCGACTCGCGGGCGCATGCCGCTTCGTTTCCGGCGGCGGTTTCCCGGGGTCGATTCGCATTTAAAAATGTCTGACCACACCGCATCGCGGTGGCGAATCCGGCGCATACTCGTTTCTCTCCCCCCGCCTGGCCGTCGCATGCCGGGCCCCGATGCGCTGCGCCAGTGGCGCGGCCATGCCGCTCGGTACGCACGAGGAGCGCATGATGTCCGATTGTCCGCATGATCCGTACGCGCAGCACTACATCCATTGTTTGCCGTTTGGCGCGCAGCCCTGCGGCGCGCTCAGCACGACGCCGCGCACGCATTTCCGCGTGTGGGCGCCCGGCAGCACCCACGTCCAGCTCGAACTGAATACCGGCTACGGCCCGATGCTGGTGCCGATGACGAGCGCCGGCCCGAACTGGTTCGAAGTGTTCGTCGACTGCGGCGCGGGCGCACGTTACCGCTATCGTCTCGACGATACCGTGTCGATTCCCGATCCCGCGTCGCGTTCGCAACCCGAGGGGCTCAACGGGCCGAGCGAGGTCGTCGATCCGCGCGCGTTCACGTGGCGCAATACGTTCTGGCACGGGCGCGCATGGGAGGACGTCGCGCTCTACGCGATCCGCCCGCACGCGGTGGGCGGCTTCGACGCCGTGCGCCGCCGCCTGCCGCAGCTCGCGCGCCTCGGTGTGACCGCGCTGGAGCTGCTCGCGTCGCCGCACGACAGCCTGCCGTTCGCGCCGCTCGCGGCCGAAGGCGGCCCCGACGAGCTGAAGGCGCTGATCGACGCCGCGCACGGCTACGGTCTCGCGGTGCTGCTGGAGCTCGACTACGCGCGCTTCGGCAGCGGCACCGACGCGCTGCGCCACTATGCGGGGCCGTTCTTCCATACGCGCGACGATCCGCTGCAGGCCGCGCCGCTCGCGCTCGATCATCCGGAAGTCTGCGATTTCTTCTGCGACAACGCGCTGTACTGGATCGATGAATACCGTTGCGACGGGCTGCGCCTGCGCGAAGCCGACCGGATCGGCGTGTCGTGGCTGCGCGAGATCGCGGATCGCGTGCGCGCCGCCGTGCCGGCCGACCGGCTGATCCACCTCGTGCTCGGCAGCGAGCGGCATCCGGCGCATCTGGCCGATACCCATTTCGACGCGCAGTGGAACGGCTGCGGCGAACGTGCGCTGCACCGGCTCACGGGGCGTGACCCGTCGGCGCATGAAGGCATTTCCGCGCACCAGTCGATCCACACGCTCGCCCGCGCGCTGACCGCGGCCGGCGCGGCGTACCAGCCGGCCGCGTCGTCTGACGGGATGGGCGCCGACGGTGGACTGTCGCTGACGTCGCTCGTGCTGTCCGATGGCGCATGGCGCGACGGCGGCCCCGGCGATCCCGGGCAGGCGGCCGGTCTGGCCGCGCTCGCGCTGTCGCTGCTCACGCCGCAGATCCCGCTGATCTTCGACGAGACTGCGCGCGACATCGATCGCGCGCATTTCGTGCAGTCGGCGCTCGCGGTGCGCGCGAAGCTGATCGCGCCGCGGCTGTCCGATTGCCGGCCGCAGGCAGCCCATGCGCTGAAGGCGGACGGCGACGGCGATGCCGACGCGCTGTGCGCGTCATGGCGGCTCGCCGACGACGAGACGTTGACGATCGCGTTGAACCTGTCGCCGGATGCGGTGCCGTTCGATGCACCGGGCGGGCGGGTGGTGTTCGAGACGCCGGCGCGCGCTCGCGACCGGGTCGATGAAGGGGAATTGCCGCCGTATTCGCTCGTCGCGTGGCTGACCGGCGACGTCAATCGCTACGCGCTGACGCACGACGTGCGTCGCCTCGACGACGGTTCGTGGCGCGGCATGCGTCCGAACCTGAACGCATGAGCCGGTGAACGCGTGAAGCAGTGCGGCCGGCCGCGGTCGTACGCAGCCGGCCGCCTGCCGGAAAGCACCGAATTACCAGAACCCGCGTATGCCCGCGATGCCGTACGCGCCGTGGCGGCGCGCGTCGTCGAGATGCGCGCGCGTCATGCCGCCGAGCGCGAACACGGGCATCGCGGCCTGTGCGGCCAGCGCGTCGAATCGCGCCCAGCCGAGCGCCGGCGCGCCGGGGTGGCTGAGCGTCGGCAGCACCGGCGACAGCGTGACGAAATCCGCGCCGGCGCGCGCGGCCAGCAGCAGGTCGTCTTGCGTGTGGCACGCGGCGGACACCCATCGAGCAGCCGGCAGCGGCCGTTGCGCGGCGGCGCGCAATGCGGTGCCGTCGAGATGCCAGCCGGCGCCGTCGAGCCGCATCACGCCGGCTGCATCGATCGGGCCGTTCAGCATCAGGTGCGCGCCGGCCGCGGCGCAGCGCGCGAGCGCCGCGGCGGCCAGCGACGCGAACGCGGCCGCGTCGAGCGATTTCACGCGTAGTTGCACGAGCGTTTCGCCGCGTGCGAGCACGGCCGACAGGCGGTCGAGGAACGCCGCCCGATCAGCTGCCGACGCGGACGCCGGTTCCGGCGTGATCACGCAGCAGCGCGGCAGCGGCGCGTTCATCGTGCGATGCGGCGCCGGGCCGTCATTCGTCGGCCTCTTTCACGATCTTCGGATAGACGCGCACGAGCACGATGCGCGGCCCGTTCATCTTCTTCACGACGACGTCGAAGCGGTCGAACGACACGCGCTGCCCTTCGGTCGGCAGGTCGCTCAACGCCTGGATCACGAGGCCGCCGACCGATTCCGCGCGGCCTTCGTCGATGTCGATGCCGAGCGCCTGCTCGAGCGACACGACGGGCAGGCTGCCCTTGCCCATCAGCGTGCCGTCGTCGAGGCGGCTCCAGTCGGCGTCGCCTTGGCGGAATTCGTCGTGGATCTGGCCGACCAGCGCGCCGAGCAGGTTGTCGAGCGTCAGGAAGCCGATCGGCTTCTCGCCCTTGTTGCCGACCAGCGCGAAGTGCGGGGCGCCCTTGCGGAAGCGGCGGAACAGCTCCAGCGCCGGCGTATCGGGCTTCACGTACTGGACCGGGCGCACGTAGTCGGAGAGATCCTCGAGCGCGGCGCCCGCGTGACGCGCGAGCAGCAGGTCCTTCAGGTGGATCAGCCCGCTCACCTGTTCGCGCGACGCATCCTCGAACAGCGGATAGCGGCTGAAGCGGTGCCGCGCGACGATCTCCATGTTGTCGGGCAGCGGCAGGTCGCGCCGCAGGCCGATCATTTCATGGGCCGGCCGCATCAGGTCCGACACGGTCATCGACGAAAAATCGAGCGAATGCGCGAGCGTGTTCCACTCGTCGTTGGTGTACGTGCCGCGCGCTGGCTGGGCCGCATTGCCGGCCGCGCTGCGGCGGCTGCGCAGGATCAGCTTCAGCTCGTCGGTTGAATAGTGCGCATCGCCGCCGTGGTCGGCCGACAGCCCTGCGAGCCGCAGCACTGCGTTGGCGCTGGTGTTGAGCACCCAGATCGCCGGATACATCGCCCAGTAGAACGCGTAGAGCGGCAGCGCGACCCACAGGCCGACCTTCTCCGGCTGACGGATCGCCATCGACTTCGGCGCCAGTTCGCCGACGACGATGTGCAGGAACGAGATCAGCGAGAACGCGAACACGAGCGAGATCAGGTGCACGACGCGCTCGGAGTGGACGCCGATCAGGTCGAGCAGCGGGCCGAGCAGTTGCG
Organism: Burkholderia sp. E168m22; assembly: GCF_001319805.1. Taxonomy (NCBI): domain Bacteria; kingdom Pseudomonadati; phylum Pseudomonadota; class Betaproteobacteria; order Burkholderiales; family Burkholderiaceae; genus Burkholderia; species Burkholderia sp. E168m22. The sequence continues at coordinate 77,883 of NZ_BBSK01000101.1, read as the reverse complement.
CGAACGCCGGTTCGCCGACCCAGCCGAGGCCGAGCGATGCGAGCGTGATGCCGAGCTGGCACGCGGAAAGATACGCGTCGAGCCGGCCGTGCACGATGCCGAGGATGCGCCCGCGCAGGCCGTGCTTGCGGGCGAGGGTCTTGACGCGCGTCGCGCGGAGTTTGACGAGGCCGAATTCGGCCGCAACGAAGAACCCGTTCAGGGCCACCAGGAACAACGCGCCGATGAGCGCGAAGATCTGTAACAAAGAATCGCTCCGGTTATGACAGGCCCACCAGTATAGAGCCAGAAAGGAATTTGTAATGCGTCGGGCGACCGCTTGCTTACACCGGCGCCTCGCAGGGAATCGAGAAGGTGAGGGTGGCGGCCGCGCCGTCGGCGAACACGTCGTGCGCGAACGTGCCGCCGTGCGCGAGGGCCACGCGCTGGCATAGCGCGAGCGTCCATGCGCTGCGTTTCGCATCGCGCTCGTGCAGCATCTCGCGCCGCGCGAACGATTCGAACGCATGCGGCTGCGTGGGGTCCACCAGCACGCCGGCATTCACGGTGCAGGTGGCGCGCGCGGTGAACTGCGCGCCGTCGCGCGTGCAGGCGAACGCGACCCGGCTGCCCGCGGCGCTGGCTTCGACGGCCGTCGTCAGCAGGGTCCACAGCGCCTGTGCGACGCGTTCGCGATCGACGGTGAGCGACGGCTCGCCGTCCGGCAGCGTCGTGTCGAGCGCGACCTGGCGTGCGTCGGCGAGCGCGAACCGGACGAGCGCGATTGTTTCGTCGAGCAGCGCGCGCAGCGCGAACGGCTGCGGCGCGAGCACGAGCGTGCGCGTTTCCGCGCGCGGCGCGTCGAGCACGCCATCGATCAGCGCGACCTGCTGGTCGATGCCCGTGCGGATGCCCGCAAGCGCGCGCTGGAGATTGGGATCGGCATTGGCGAGCTGGCGCTCGAGCACGTAGGCCCAGCTGTGCATCGCATTCAGCGGGCTGCGCAGGTCGTGCGACGCGGTGGAGAGGGCCTGGTCGCGCAGGAACAGCGCCGCCTGGGCGGCGTAGTGCGCTGCGCGTTCGCGCAGCAGGTCGGCGGCGGGATCGACGGAAGTGGACGTCACGGAGCTGGCCTGTCGGAAGCGGTTGGCGTGGAAGTCACGCGAATCGCCATTATAGGGACGGTGGGTGTCACGCCGGCAGCGCGTCCTCGTCCTTTTTCCGCGCGTCGCCGTTCGGCAGCAACTGGCACGCGAGCAGGCCGGCCAGCATCAGCGCGCAGCCGACCAGCGCGCGCAGCGTCAGCGTTTCGCCGAGCGCGGCCCAGCCGGCGATCGCCGCGAACACGCCTTCCATGCTGAAGATCACGGCCGCGTGCGCGGGCGCCGCGTCGCGTTGCGCGACGACCTGCAGCGTATAGCCGACCCCGACCGACAGCAGCCCGCCGTACAGCAGCGTCGGCAGCGCGCCGCGCAGCATCGCGGCGCTGACCGGTTCGACCGCCAGGCCGACCGCGAGACACGCGACGCCGCACACGGCGAACTGCAGGAACGCGAGCACGAGCGGATCGTGGCGCTTCGCGAGATGGCCGACCGCCATCACGTGCGCGGCGATGATGACGGCGCCCGCGAGCTGGAACCAGTCGCCGTAGAGCACCGAGAAATGCTCGTCGATGCTGAGGAAATACAGGCCGATCGCGGCCAGCAAGGCGCCGAACCACGTGCCCGCGCCGATCCGGTGGCGCGCGAGCGCGCCCATCAGCGGCACGATCACGACGTACAGCGAGCTGATGAAGCCGGCGTTCGCGATCCGCGTGTATTGCAGGCCGACCTGCTGCAGCGAGATCGATACGGCGAGCAGCCCGCCGAGCGCGAGGCCCGGCAGCAGCAGCGCCGGTTCGCGCCGGATCGCCGCGAGCTGCGCGCGCGACGCCGCATTCACCATCAGCAGTGGCACCAGCACGAGCGCGCCGAGCAGGAAGCGCAGCCCGGTGAACAGGAATGGCCCGATCACGTCGAGGCTCAGGCGTTGCGCGACGAAGGCGGAGCCCCAGATCGCGGCGGCGCCGAGCATCAGCAGGTTGGCGCGGAGGTGCTTGCGGGCGTCGGGCTTCATCGGCATTCGTCTGGAGATTGCGGGCGGCGGGCCCGCCAGTTTACGCCGAGATTGCAAGGCTGTCGGCAAACCTGCGCAGCGCGGCGGCGGCGCGGGCGTCGCGGACGCGCGAATACAGCACGACCTGCGATTGCGGCAGCGGCGGCAACCCGAATTTCGCGCCGACGTCGACCAGCGTGCGCGGGGCGACGCGCCGCGCGAGCGGGCAGACGGCCAATCCGGCCGCGGCGGCCGCCGTGACCGCCGCGACTCCGCCGCCCGTGAAGCGCTCGCGCCACGGCAACCCCGCGCGATCGAGCGCGCGCAGCGCGGCGGCTCGCACGCCGCAGGGGCCGGCCAGCACCGCGAGCGGCAGCGGCTCGCCCGCGCGCGGCGCCCAGTCGGGCGCGGCGAGCCACGCCAGCGGCTCGGTGAACAGCGGCGTGGCGTCGTCGCGCGGCGGGTCCTCGCCAGGCTCGTGCCGCGCGATCACCGCGTCGAACCGCCGTTCGTCGTATTGCGGGAGCAGGCTCGTCGACGCCCCGAGATGCATTTCCAGCGACAGCCCCGGGTCCTGCCGGTGCAGGCTCGTCAGCACGGCCGGCAGGTCGGGCACCGCGACGTGCTCGCTGACGCCGAGCGACAGGCGCACCGTGCCGGTCGAGATCGCGCCGAGCGCACGCTCGTGCGCGTCGAGCAGCGCACGGGCGGCCGGCAGGAAATTCTCGCCGTCGGCGGCCAGCTTGACGACGCGCGGCGTGCGCGCCAGCAGCGGCTTGCCGAGATGGGCCTCCAGTCGCTTCAGCTTCAGGCTGACGGCCGATTGCGTGGTGCCGAGCGCATCGGCGGCACGCGTGAAACTGGCGAGGTCGGCGACCAGCACGAACGCGCGCACGGCATCGAGATCGAGTACTTTCATTTCAAATGAAAATAAATGAAATATTCATCAATGACTGTTCATTATAGGTGGACGCGCCTAACCTGACGCTGTGTTTTCGTTCTTCACCGTCACTCACCGACAGGAGCATGACCATGCCATTCACCCGTATCGCCTTACGCGAAGGTAAGCCGGCCGCCTACCGCAGGGCCCTCGTCGACGGCGTGCAACGCGCGCTGATCCAGACGTTCAACGTTCCCGAGGACGACATCTTCATGGTCGTGACCGAGCATACGGCCGAGAATTTCGTGTTCGGTCGCCATTACCTCGATATCGAACGCAGTGACGATCTCGTGATCATCCAGATCACCGCGAACAACACCCGCACGCTCGAGCAGAAGCGCTCGCTGTACCGGGCGATCGCCGATAACCTCGCGCAGCAGCCCGGCGTGCGGCAGGAAGACGTATTCATCGGTCTCGTCGAAGTGCTGAAGGAGAACTGGTCGTTCGGCAACGGCATCGCGCAATACGCCGTCTGACGTGCCGGCTTGACCTGCCACAGGGCGGCGGGGCCGGATCGACGCCAGCGCGTTTGGGCGGCGTGTACTATGGAAGCTGCTTCACGAGCGACGCCGGCGCGGTCGATGCGCCGGCGATCCTTCATGTGCAGGAGCCTCCATGTCGCGTGTGCTGGAAATCGTGTTGTCGTTGTCGCTGGAAGGATGGCCGGTCAAGGGCGCAAGCCGTGCCCGTGGCGCGCAACGCGACTTCGGCGCCGAGCTCGTGCGCGCGTGGCGGATCTGCCCGCAGGTCCGGATGCGGCGCGGCCACGAGCGCGTGACGGTCGAGCCGTGCCAGATCGAGGAGGCCGAGCGGAGCCCCGGCGCGAGCTGGTGGACCTGGGTCGAATCGAACGCGCATGGCACGCGGGTCGTCGCATCGCGCACCCGGACGTTCGCCCCCGGCGTCACGCAGCGCGAACTGTTCGACGCGGAACACGCAGGCATCGTCGTCGCGACGCCGCTGCCGGTGCCCGCGACGGCTGGCGCGGCCGATACCGACGCACCACCGGCCGCCGAAACCGACGGCGTTGCGCCGGACACCGACGAAGCGCGGGCCCAGGCGTCGGCGCTGCGCCTCGTCAGCGAACGGCGGCGCGGGCGCTGGGCCGACGACAGCGGCGTCGTGGTCGAGATGACGCTCGACGACATCACGCTGCATGGCGGCGGCGAGCCGCCGCGCCGCCACGTCGAGCTGCGTCTGGCCGCGCCCGACTGGGAGACCGTGGCCGCGCGCACGGCGGCGCTGCACGCGCTGTTTGCCGCGGCGCGCGAACTGAGCGGCGCGTGGCCGGCCTTCGTGCAACTGACGAGCGTGATCGACCGCGCCTGTGCCGGCGGACCGGTGGCCGCCACGCTGGTCAAGGCGCAGCCCGTCGACCTGACCGGCATCCGCACGCAGCGCGCCGCGCTGTTCGCGCTGTCCGGCGACATCACCGCGCAATGGCTCGGCAACGAGTGCGGCGTGCTCGATCGCGACGACCCGGAATTCGTGCACCAGATGCGCGTCGCGCTGCGCCGCCTGCGCACGCTGATGCGCTTCTTCCCGCGCTTCACCGACCGTCAATGGAGGGACACGCTCGGCGTCGACCTGCGCTGGCTCGCCAAGCTGCTCGGCACGGTGCGCGATTGGGACGTGTTCGCGACCGAGAGCCTGCCCGCACTGATCGCGGCCGACGGCGGCAGCAGCGACTGGGACGGCACGCTCGACGCCGCCCGCGCGCAGTCGATGGCCGCGCGCGTCGAGCTGCGGCAGGCGCTGCATTCGGCCCGCTACGCGCGGCTGACGCTCGGCTGGCTCGAATGGCTGAGTGCGCTCGCGTTGCCGGCGGCCGATGGCGACGACGCGCCGTCGCTGCGGCGTCACGCGACCAAGCGCGTACGGCGGCTGTTCGGGCATCTCTACGGATCGCCGTCGCTCACGTCGCTCGACACGGCGGCACGCCACCAGGTGCGGATCGATGCGAAGCGGCTGCGCTACGCACTCGAATTCTTCGCGTCGCTGGCGTCGCGCCGCACGCGCACCGAGACGGTCAAGACGCTGGCGCGCGTGCAGAGCGTGCTCGGCGAAGCGAACGACGCGATGGTCGCGCTGCGTCATCTCGAGCAACTGGCGGCGCCGCCGTATCAGCTCGGTTTCGTGCGCGGTTACGGCGCCGCGCTCGAACAGCGGGCGGCGCGCGACGCCGAGACGCTGCTGGCCAGCCTGCGGCCGCCGAAGCTCGACGGCAAGCCGGGCTGAGCGCCGCGCGCCGCCCCTATAATGGCCGCCCGTTTCCCCCACGCATGCCGATGATGACCGACGTCCCGCCTTCTTCCTCGTCCGCCGGACCGCTCGAACTGGGCGGCGAGCTGTGGCTGCGCGCCGGCGAACAGACCCTCGGCGGCGCGACGCGCATCGCGCTGCTCGCGGCGATCGGCGACACCGGTTCGATCACGCGCGCGGCGAAGGCCGTCGGCCTCAGCTACAAGGCCGCGTGGGACGCGGTCGACACGATGAACAATCTCGCCGGCGAACCGCTCGTCGCGCGTTCGACGGGCGGCAAGGGCGGTGGCGGCACGACGCTGACGCCGCGCGCGACGTCGTTGATCGCCGCATTCCGCACGATCGAGCGCGAGCATCGCCGCTTCATCGAGGCCGCGAGTGCGGCCGTTGCTGGCTTCGACGTCGACTGGGCGCTGATCGGCCGGATCGGGATGAAGACGAGCGCGCGCAACCAGTTGTTCGGCAAGGTCGCGTCGCTCGTGCGCGGCACGGTCAACGACGAGGTGACGCTCGCGCTGCCGGGCGGGCAAGCCGTCGTCGCCGTGCTGACGCACGAAAGCGCCGAGGCGCTCGGGCTGCGGGAAGGCGCGCACGCGTGTGCGCTGGTGAAGGCGTCGTGGGTCGTGCTCGCCGTCGACGATGGCGGGCCCGACCTGAAGGTGTCCGCGCGCAACCGGCTGCACGGCAGCGTCGAAGCCGTCGCGGCGGGCGCGGTGAACAGCGAGGTGACGCTGGCGCTCGACGGCGGCGGGACGCTGACGGCCGTCGTGACCAACGACAGCGTCGATGCGTTGCAGCTCGCCGCCGGTCGGCGTGCGATCGCGCTGTTCAAGGCGTCGAGCGTGATTCTGGCGGTGACGGGCTGACCTGGCCGGCAGCCGACGTGCAGGGCGGGGCGAAGCCGGGTGCCGCACGCGTATGCATCGCACCGGCTTCGTTTCCGCTTGCAGCATGCGCCGCGCCGCGGCGTCTCTCAGGTTCCAATGTGGCGGCCAGCGCCACGCTCCCGACCACGGCGTCGCGCGCTCAGGTGACGCGCGTCGGCCACTCGGCGTGCGGCGGGCTCGCCTGCACGCGTCCTTCGCTCAACTGCACGACCTGGTCGCCGAACGCGGCGACGTCGTCTGGGTCGTGCGAGATCAGCACCATCGGGATGTCGAGCCGCGCCTGCAGTTCGGCGAGCTCATGGCGCATGCGCTGGCGCATCGCGCCGTCGAGCGCCGCGAAGGGTTCGTCGAGCAGCAGGATGCGCGGCTGCGCGACCAGCGCACGAGCGAGTGCCACGCGCTGCTTCTGCCCGCCCGACAGTTGCGACGGATATTGCCCCGCGAGCGATTCGAGGTCGAATGCGCGCAGCCAGTACGCGACCTCCGGTGGCACCGTCTTCGCGCGCGGGTTGCGCAGCCCGGACGTGAGCCCGAACGCGATGTTCTGCCGCACGTTCAGATGCGGGAACAGCGCGTAGTCCTGGAACAGGTACGCGACACGGCGTTCGCGGGTCGGCACGTCGATCCGGCGCGCGGCGTCGAACAGCGGCTCGCCGTTCAGCGTGATCGTGCCTGCGTCGGGCGTCAGCAGCCCCGCGATCGCCTGCAGCGTCATGCTCTTGCCCGCGCCCGACGGCCCGAACAGCACGACGCGCTGCGTCGTCGCCGTGAACGACATGTCGAGCGTGAAGCGGCGCTCGGCGCTCGCGTAGGTCTTGCGGATGTCGACGACGAGGCTCATGCGGGCCTCCGCCGAAGCGGGCTGGCCGCCGGACGACTCCGGCGATGCGGACAGGACAGGCGCTTCATGTCAGTTGGTTCCGTCGGGCGCGCGACGGCACGAGCCAGCCGGTCGCGAGCAGCACCAGCACGCAGGTGATCGACGTCACCAGCACGAGGAAGTTGGCCGTGTTGTCGTCGCCGGCCTGCACGGCCGCGTAGATCGCGACCGACAGCGTCTGCGTGCGGCCGGGCAGGTTGCCGGCGATCATCAGCGTCGCGCCGAATTCGCCGAGCGCGCGCGCGAACGCGAGCAGCGCGCCGGCGAGAATCCCGCGCGTGGCGAGCGGCAGCGTCACGCGGAAGAACACCGCGGCTTCGCCGAGCCCGAGCGTGCGCGCGGCGCGCTCGAGATGCGGATCGACGCCTTCGAACGCCGCCCGCGCCGATTTCAGGATCAGCGGAAACGCGACGACCATCGACGCGATCACCGCGCCTTGCCACGTGAACACCAGCTCGATACCGAACTTGTCGAGCCACGCGCCGAACACGCCGCGCCGGCCGAGCAGCACGAGCAGGTAATAACCGAGCACCGTCGGCGGCAGTACGAGCGGCAGCGTCAGCACGGAATCGACCACGTCGCGCAGCGGCGAGCGCCAGCGTGCGAGCACGAACGCGGCCGCGACGCCGAGCACGATGTCGAGCGCGGTCGCCCAGCCGGCAACCTTCAGCGACAGCAGCAGCGGGACCCAGGCGTCTTGCATCGCGATAAGCTCACTTGGCGGGCTTGAAGCCGAACGTCGACAGCACGGCCTGGCCCTGCGGCGACGCGACGAAATCGATGAACGACTGCGCCTGCGCGGCGTGGCGGCTGTCCTTGACCACGGCGATCGGGTAGGTGATGACCGTCTGCGTCGGCACCGTCAGCGCGACCTTCACGCGGCCCGGCATGATCGCGGCGTCGGTGCCGAACACGAAGCCCGCGTCGACCTCGCCGCGCGCGACGTAGTCGAGGCTCTGGCGCACGTTGGCGGCCAGCACGCCCTTCGCGCTGACGGCGTCCCACACGCCGGCCGCGCGCAGCGCACCCTCGGTGTAGCGGCCGACCGGCACCGAGGCCGGGTCGCCGTACGCGATGCGCTTCACGCCGGGCGCGGTCAGGTCGTTCAGCGACGTCGGCGCGGCCGCGCGGCTGTCCGCCGGCACGATCAGCACCAGCGAGTTCGCGGCGAAATCGCGGCGCGTGCCAGGCACGATCACCTTTTCGTTCACCGCGCGATCCATCGCCTTCTGGTCGGCCGACGCGAACACGTCGGCCGGCGCGCCCTTGGCGATCTGCTGCATCAGCACGTCCGATGCGCCGAAGTTGAACAGCACCTTGGTGTCCGGGTGCTGCTTCTCGTACGCGTCGCCGACGGCCTTGAATGCGTTCGTCAGGCTGGCGGCGGCCGACACGACCAGTTCGTCGGCGGCGGAAGCGGGCGCGCTGAACGTGAACCCGGCGGCAAGCGTGACGATCGGCAGCAGGCGAAGCAGGGTGCGGCGAAGCGGACGGACGGTTGAGCGCATGGTGGATTCGTTTTGAACGGGTGGAAACCGTAATCGTAATATAGGGCGGGTTATAACGCTTGGCATACTGCGCATGCGACGGTGCGCAGGAAATGGTCAGACGTGGAAAGGACTGGCCGGGCGGCCCGTCACGCGTGAAGCGTAGGCGGCGCCGACTCGGTGCGCTGCAGCGACGACGGTTGCGACGCGGGATGGTAGTTCGGGTTGGCCTTCCAGCGCGCGCGGACGAACGGACGCTCGTGGCCCGACAGTTCCAGCGCGACCTTGGTGACCCAGCGGTGCGACGGCACCGTGAGGCCATGCAGCGCCACGGTGACGAGCGCGAGGCTCGCGACGACCGCCGGCACCGACCAGCGGTGCGGCACCGCGCGCCACGAGCCGGCGATGAACGCGAGCGCGGCGATCGCACCGACGATGCAGCCGGTGATCGACTCGGACGGCGAATGCGCGTCGAGCGCGACGCGCGACACGCCGACCGCGACGCCGGTCGCCAGCCCGAGCGCGATGCCGGCGATCCGCACCGGCGTGCGCGTGCGGATCAGCGCGAGGAAAATCGCGACCGGATACACCGACGTCGACAGCATCGCATGCCCGCTGAAGCCGGTGAAATCCCACGCGCGAATGCCGATGCCCCAGCCGAGGAACGCGATCTTCGTGAGCGCCACCACGCCGATCGCGGCCGCCAGCACGCCGAGCCACGCGGCCGCGCGCCGCCACGAGTAGCCGAGCGCGAGCCAGACGGCAATCGTGATCGCGAGCGGCAAGGTCAGCCCGGCGCCGCCGAACGCGGTGATCATGATCCACAGGTGAGAAGGCAGGTCGAACATCGGGAAGGGGACGAACGAAGGCGGGAGAATGCTTAAATCAACGCGCGAGCCGGGAAGAACGACTACAACGGATACAAGCGGCGAAGCCCCAGTATAGCGCCGCGTCCGCATGAGGCCCGTTTTTTGCGCCGCCGGCAACGACCGGCGTGCAGGAAAAATCCTGGAAACAATGTTATGGTGCATTGCACAAAGTCGAACGATGCATCCGTTGTGGCGCTTTCATGGCGCCCCTATTTTTCCTGACTGCGAGCCCGATCGATGACCAAAAGTCTGACCAAAGTGTGGCTGGGCGGCATGAAACGCATGCTGTCCCCGACCGCCAAGCGCGCGGCGCGCGATGCGCAGCGCATCACACGCGACGCACTCGAGGCGGCGGCCTCCGATCTGTCCCCGCCACGCGAATCGCGTGTGCGGCCGCGCGCGGCCGCATGGGCGGCCGGCGAGTGGACGCGGGGCGAACATCCGATGACGCCCGCGCTGGGCCGCCTCGTCCAGAATCTCGCCTACGGGCTCTACATACCGCCCGGCCGCCGGCGTGGCGCGATGCCGCTGGTCGTGATGCTGCACGGCTGCCAGCAGTCCGTCGACGAATTCGCGCAGGGCACCCGGATGAACTTGCTGGCCGACAAGCACGGTTTCGCGGTGCTGTATCCGGAACAGTCGCTGCGCGCGCATACGCACGGTTGCTGGCACTGGTATGAAGACACCGATCGCGCGGGGCGCGGCGAGGCGGACACGGTGGCGTCGCTGGTCGACGCGCTGGTCGACGAACATGGCTTCGACGCGTCGCGTGTTTACGTCGCGGGGCTGTCGGCCGGTGCGGGGCTTGCGTCGCTTCTTGCACTGCACCATCCGGACCGCTTCGCCGCGGTCGCGCTGCACTCGGGCCCCGCGCTCGGCGAGGCGAATTCCGGCATCACCGCAATGGACGTGATGCGGCGGGGCTTGAGACAGAACCCGGCCGTGGCGGTCGATGCGCTGGTCGATGCCGGCGCCTATCCGGGCATGCCCGCACTGATCGTCCAGGGTGACGGCGATCATGTCGTCGCGCCGAAGAATGCCGATCAGCTGACCGTGCAGTTCATGCGCCTGAACGGGCTCGCCGACAGCCGCGGCGCGCTGCGCGGCGGCGAGCGGGTCGAGACGCGCGAAACGGGCGCACAGATTACCGACGTGTGCCGCGACGGCGAGCCGGTGGTGCGGCTGTGCCACGTGAAAGGGCTCGATCACGCGTGGGCCGGCGGCGACGAAGCCGTGCCGTTTCACGCGGCGGTCGGCCCCGACGCCAGCGCGATGATCTGGGCTTTTTTCGAAACCCATCGCCGCACTGTGGCGACCGAACGACGCATCGTCTGATCGACACTGGTCAAAGCCTAGGGTTTTCCCTATAATTCGGGAAAACCCTAGTCCAGAACCTTTGAATAGCGAGATCGATCATGTACCTGCTGAGCCACCTCTTCCTGATGCTGACCAAGAACGCTGACAAGGCCGCGAAAGAGCGCGCCGACGCGTATCTGGCCGAAGCCACCGACATCTACGACCTCGAATTCCGCATGCGCAAGATCGATCGCGACGCGGCAATGAACCGTCCGTATTCGATCGGCGCGCGCTAAGCGGCGCACGCGGGCCTGCCGGCCCGCCATTTCGATGAATCGCGCAAAAGGGCGCGTGCGGCACCATGCCGCACGCGCCCTTTTTGTATTTCCTGAGCCCTGAACCTGTGCCGCGTCAGACGACCGTCAGGCGCACCGGCACGTTGTTGCGCGTGGCGTTCGAATACGGGCACACGTGGTGCGCCTTGTCGACCAGCACTTGCGCGTCGTTCTTGTCGAGCCCCGGCAGCGACACGCGCAGCTCGATGTCGAGCCCGAAGCCGCCTGCGTCGTTCGGGCCGATGCCCACTTCCGCCGTGACTTGCGTATCGGCCGGCAGCGTCTGCTTGTTCTGGCCCGCGACGAATTTCATCGCACTCAGGAAACAGGCCGAGTAACCTGCGGCGAACAGTTGCTCCGGATTCGTGCCTTCCGCGCCCGTGCCACCGAGTTCACGCGGCGCGGCCAGTTTCACTTCCAGCTTGTTGTCGGCGGATACCGCGCGGCCGTCGCGGCCGCCCGTGCTCGTGGCGCTGGTCTTGTACAGAATGTTCATCGTGCAGCTCCTGTCGGGAAGAGAGGGGAACAGCGGTCCGGTCAGACGGAATGTCGCCGGCCATGGACAAAATATAGAACACAAATCATTAGTGTGCAAATGAAATTTTGAAGAAAAACCCGGCAGCGCCGGGCAGGTCGGTTCGTGCCGGGCGTGTCAGCGTTCGTTGGCCACCGACAGCGCATCGCGCAGCTGCTGGAGATCGGCGCGCAGCCTGATCAGGAATTCGGGTGTCTGTTGCATCGCGCAAAAGAGGTCGGCGGGCACCGAGCGCGCGCGATCCTTCAGCGCCCGGCCTTCCGGCGTCACGCGAACGTTGACGACGCGTTCGTCGGCCGCGCTGCGTACGCGCTCCACGTAGCCGAGCGCTTCCAGCCGCTTGAGCAGCGGCGTGACCGTGGCCGGGTCGAGGTCGAGCCGCGCGGCGATGTCCTTCACGGCCATGTCGTCGCGCTCCCACAGCACGAGCATCGCGAGATATTGGGGATAGGTCAGCGACAGCTTGTCGAGCAGGGGCTTGTACGCCTTCGTCATCGCGTGCGAAGTCGAATAAAGCGCGAAGCACAGTTGCTCGTCGAGCGTCTGGGGCAGCGGAGGCAGGCGGTCCATGGTTCGGGAGGCGCGGCAATGCGCGAACGATTTGTACGCAAATTATTTTGCGCGCAAAAGATCGGGTTGAACAGGGCCGACCAGAGGCGGTCGATATGGGAAAAGGGGGGAAGATCAGATGCGCGCCGGGGACGACCCGGCGCGGAAACCGCGTGACGGCCGGCGCATGGCGCCGGCCAGGACACGATTCAGCGGCCCGACATCGTCGTCGTCGCGCCCGGTTCCTGCACACCGAAGCAGCCGCGATAGGTCGCGTAGAACGAGCAGTACAGCATCGTGACGATGATGATCGTCACCGGCATCATGATCGTCAGCGCGTACGCGCCGGCGCCGAGCGCCTGCAGCAGCAGCGACAGCGCGAGCGACGTGCCGAGCGCGACGGCGAACCACAGCACGCCGTATACGGCGAACGCGCCGCGATTGCGCCAGCAGCTGACGACGCTGAAGAACAGCGCCTTCGCCGGCGGGACGTCATGCCACGCGACCAGCACCGGCGCGAACCAGAACAGCATCGCGACCGGCAGATAGAGCAGCGTCGCGAAGAACAGCGCGCCGAGCGTGCCTTGCGCGGCGAGCGTCTCGGGCGTCGTGTTTGCTTCGTCGGCTGCGCCCATCATCACGTGGAACAGCGCGCCGCCGTCGACGAACGACGAAGCGGCGAACACGAGCACCATCGACGCGACGTAGATCACGCCGAGCACGAGCAGCCGCTGGGTCGCGACGGTGCCGTACGAGCGAAAGCCGTCGACCAGGATCGTCGGCATCACGGTCTTGCCGGCCACCGTGTCGCGGCACGCGGCCATGAAGCCGACCGCGATGCCGGGAATGAACACCAGCGGCAGCGCGGAGCCGATCACCGGCACCATCGACACCAGCGTGATCGCGAGCAGGTACGTGAAGAACAGCGTGATGAACGCGAGCGGATTCCGGCGGAACAGCCAGATGCCTTGACGGAACCAGACATAGCCCGTTTTCGCGGGCACTTCGATCAGTTGCATGCGGTTTGGATCTCGGGAAGCGCGGGCGTATGCGCGATACGCTCACGCAGGATGCGTTCGAAATGGCCGGGGTCGTGCGGCTTGAGCATCTCGGCCGCGCGCGGCAGGTAGAAGTCGTACAGGCGCGACACCCAGAAGCGGTACGCGCCGGCGCGCAGCATGTCGCTCCAATGGCGGCGCTCCTCGGCCGTGAACGGCCGCACGGTCTGGTACGCGCGCAGCAGCGCATCGGCGCGCGCGACGTCGAGCACGCCGGTCGCGAGGTCGACGCACCAGTCGTTGACGGTGACCGCGACGTCGAACAGCCACTTGTCGCAGCCCGCGAAATAGAAGTCGAAGAAGCCGCCGAGCCGCACGTCGTGACCGGTGCCGGGCGCCGCATGGGCGAACAGCACGTTGTCGCGGAACAGGTCGCAATGGCACGGGCCGGCCGGCAGCGCTGCGTAGTCGTCCGACGCGAAGAAACCGGCCTGGTGCGCGAGTTCGCCTTCGAGCAGCGCGCGTTGCGCGTCCGTGATGAACGGCACGATTGCCGGCACGTTCTCCTGCCACCACGGCAGGCTGCGCAGGTTCGGCTGGTTGCGCGGATAGTCGCGGCCCGCGAGGTGCAGGCGCGCGAGCATCTGCCCGACCTCGATGCAGTGTTCGACCCCGGGCGCGAGTTCGGCCGCGCCGTCGAGCTTCGTGACGATCGCGGCCGGCTTGCCGTGCAACTCGCCGAACAGCGCGCCGTCGTCGCGCGGGATCGGGTCCGGCACCGGCACGCCGTGGGCGGCCAGGTGGCGCATCAGGTCGAGGTAGAACGGCAACTGCTGCGCGGTGAGCTTTTCGAAGATCGTGAGGACGTATTCGCCGCGCGTCGTCGTCAGGAAGAAATTGCTGTTTTCGATACCGGACGGAATGCCGCGGAACGCAAGCACGTCGCCCAGTTCGTAGTGGCGCATCCATTGCGCGAGATCGGAGTCGGAAACAGCGGTGAAAACGGCCATGCGGGATGCGTCAGGTCAGGGTGTCGGCACGCGGGCGGCGTGCAGCGCGACAGCAGGTGAAGGGGCGGCGCGGCGCGGTTGGCGCGCCGCGCCACGGAATCAGTAGCGCAGGTTCAGCGACGGCAGGCGCGTGATCGGGATGCCCGCGTCATGCGGCTTCGGCGACGTGTCGGGCGTGGAGCTCATCTGGTAGCGCGTGCCGAAGTTCGACTTCACGTCGATCTCGACCGGCTTGCCGCGGTCGCGGTACTCGGTGACTTCGGTGCCGTTCTTGCTCTTTTCGTGGAAGCTCGGCGTGCGGCGGATATCGGCGAAGTCCACTTTCGACGTGACTTCGGCGCCCGGCCGGTTGATCTTGCGGAGATCGGGCAGGCCGGCGGCTTCGTTGGCCTCGGCCCGGGCCTGCGCGTCGGCGTCAGGCGTGCCGCCGGCGGCGTGAGCGACGCTGGCGGCGGCAAACGCGACGGCAGCGGCGACGAAAATGAGCGGCTTCATGATGAGTCTCCAGTGAACCCACCGATTTTAGCAAATACTGCGCGCCATCCGGCCCCTCCGTGCGCAGGGGCGGCCATAAAGGCGGCCGGGTTCCGTGGTAATGTCGTCGGATCAGACGAGGTGATGAAAATGAAGAACGATTTGAGCCGCCGGCACCGTGTGCTGTCGCCCGAAAGCCCGTCGGTCGAGGCTTTCGACGATCCGATCGCCGCCGTCGCGCGGTTGTCCGCCATTTACGACACGAATACGGGCTTCCTGCGCGACGCGTTCGCGCGCTATCGCCGCCACGAAGCGATTACCGAGCACGTGCGCGCATGCTATCCGTTCGTGCGGATTCGCACCGACGTCAACACGCACGTCGATTCGCGCCGCTCGTACGGCTTCGTCGCGGGCCCCGGCGTATTCGAGACGACGGTCACGCGCCCCGATCTCTTCGCGAACTACTACCGAGAGCAACTGCGTCTGCTGGCGAAGAACCACCATGTCAAGATCGAGATCGGCGTGTCGTCGCAGCCGATTCCGATCCATTTCGCGTTTCCGGAAGGCATCCATCTCGAGGGCGAGCTCGATCGCGACCGCCTGCTCGCGATGCGCGACATCTTCGATACGCCCGACCTGTCGTATCTCGACGACCGCATCGTCAACGGCACGTTCGAGCCGGCGCCGGGCGAGCCGCATCCGCTCGCGCTGTTCACGGCCGCGCGCGTCGACTTCTCGCTGCATCGGCTGCGCCACTACACGGCGACGTCGCCCACGCACTTCCAGAACTACGTGCTCTACACGAACTACCAGTTCTACATCGACGAGTTCGTGAAGCTCGGCCGCACGATGATGACGGAAAGCGACGATCCCGAGGTGCGCGCGTATCGCAGCGAGTACAGCGCGTTCGTCGAGCCGGGCGACGTCGTCACGTACAACGCGAACCTCGGCGGCGAGCCGGCCGAGGGCACCGCGCCGCCGCGCCTGCCGCAGATGCCCGCGTATCACCTGAAGCGCGCGGACGGCAGCGGGATCACGATGGTCAACATCGGCGTCGGCCCGTCGAACGCGAAGACGATCACCGATCACATCGCGGTGCTGCGCCCGCACGCGTGGGTGATGCTCGGTCACTGCGCGGGGCTGCGCAACACGCAGCGCCTCGGCGACTACGTGCTCGCGCACGGTTACGTGCGGGAAGATCACGTGCTCGACGCCGACCTGCCGCTGTGGGTGCCGATCCCGGCGCTGGCCGAAGTGCAGCTCGCGCTCGAGCGCGGCGTGGCCGAGGTCACGCGGCTGGAGGGCGTGGAGCTGAAGCGCGTGATGCGCACGGGCACGGTCGCGAGCGTCGACAACCGCAACTGGGAGCTGCGCGACCATCGCGAGCCGGTGCAGCGGCTGTCGCAGAGCCGTGCGATTGCGCTCGACATGGAAAGCGCGACGATCGCCGCGAACGGCTTCCGCTTCCGGGTGCCGTACGGCACGCTGCTGTGCGTATCGGACAAGCCGCTGCACGGCGAGCTGAAGCTGCCGGGCATGGCCGACACGTTCTATCGCGGGCAGGTCGACCAGCATCTGCAGATCGGCGTGAAGGCGATGGAGATCCTGCGCACGAACGGGCTCGACAAGCTGCATAGTCGCAAGCTGCGGAGTTTTGCGGAAGTGGCATTTCAGTAACACCGCTTGGGCAGCGGCGCAGCCGCGCCTGCAACGACAAAGGCCGCACGCGAACTCTCGTTCGCGTGCGGCCTTGTTTTTGATGCGTCAGTGCGCGGGCCGATCGGCGGGCGCTCAGTGACTCAGCACTCGCCCTTCTTCGCGTGCCCCGGCGGGCAGTGATAGCCGCCATGACCGTGATGACGCTCGCGATCTTCCCACTCGCGGCGTTCCCAGTAGCGGCGGCCGTCCCAGTAGCGGTCGCCGTGCCAGCCGACGATCACCGGCGCGGGGGCGACCACGACGGGCGCGGGGGCGACGACGACCGGCGCGGGCGTGCCGATGTTGACGTCGACGTTGACGGCGTGAGCGAGGCCGGACAGCGAAAGGCCGAGGCCGGCGAAAGCGAGGGCGATCAGCGAGCGTTGCATGTTCTTTTCCGTGGTGTGGTGATGAATGGGCCGACGCGACGCGATGGAAGCGAGGGGGACCGTTCCACCGGGGGAACGCCGCGCCGACACGAAGTAGTGTGCTGTCGCGGGACGGAAAAGGCGAGTCGTGATTATTACGGAGGATTGGCGGCGCGCAGGTGCGCGATGGACCATCCATTTGACATTGGCGGCTTGCCGGTGCGGCTGATTCCCCCGCATCGCGCAGCGCCGGCTGCGGGCATTTGACATTCGACCGCGCACGGCGGCGAACAGGTATTAACAGCGCGTTACAAAGTCACGCCCGGCGAGTCGCCGAAGCGCACTGTCCGTTGCATGAAAAGCACGACAGCCGGCGCTCGGCCGGCTGTCGTCATTGACCGGTTACAGATAGAACATCCGGTCTTCTTCCGGGCGCGGCGGATGATCGTCCTCGTCCGAACCTTCTTCCTCGCCGCTGTCCTCGTAGAACGCGAGCACCGCGTCGAGCACCTGGTCGGGATCGTCGATCACCTGCATCAGATCCATGTCTTCCGGATTGATCAGGCCCATCGGAATCAGTTGATCGCGGAACCATTGCAGCAGCCCCTGCCAGAACTCGCTGCCGACGAGGATGATCGGCACGAGGCGCGATTTCTTCGTCTGGATCAGCGTGAGTACTTCGGACAGTTCGTCGAGCGTGCCGAAGCCGCCCGGCATCACGATCACCGCATCCGAGTTCTTCACGAACGTTACCTTGCGCGTGAAGAAGTGGCGGAAGCGCAGCGAGATGTCCTGGTAGTGGTTGCCGGCCTGCTCGTGCGGCAGCTCGATGTTCAGGCCGACCGACGGCGCCTTGCCGGCGTGCGCGCCCTTGTTCGCGGCTTCCATGATGCCGGGGCCGCCGCCGGAGATCACCGCGAAGCCGGCGTCCGACAGCTTGCGTGCGATCTGCACGGCCAGCTTGTAGTGCGGCGTGTCGGGTTTGAGGCGGGCAGAACCGTAGATGCTGACAGCCGGGCGGATCTCCGACAGGTACTCGGTCGCCTCGATAAACTCTGCCATAATCGTGAACATCTGCCACGATGCGCGCGCCTTCTTGGCCGTCGCGCGCTCTTGATCTGCGAGCGAACGCAGACTCGGAATCACTTTTCTCTTGTTCATAATGCCTGAAGAACGAAATCTGGAAGGTAAGACCCTGCTATTGGTTGACGGTTCGAGCTATCTGTATCGGGCTTACCATGCGATGCCTGATTTGCGTGGCCCTGGCGGGGAGCCGACCGGAGCGCTCTACGGAATCATCAACATGCTGCGCCGTATGCGCAAGGAAGTCAGTGCAGAGTATAGCGCTTGCGTGTTCGATGCAAAGGGCAAGACGTTCCGCGACGACCTTTATGCCGACTATAAGGCAAACCGTCCGTCGATGCCGCCCGATCTCGCCTTGCAGGTCGAGCCGATCCACGGCGCCGTGCGCGCGCTCGGCTGGCCGCTGCTGATGGTCGAGGGCGTCGAGGCCGACGACGTGATCGGCACGCTCGCGCGCGAAGCCGAACGGCACGGGATGAACGTGATCGTGTCGACCGGCGACAAGGATCTCGCGCAGCTCGTGACCGAGCGCGTCACGCTCGTCAACACGATGACCAACGAGACGCTCGACCGCGACGGCGTGATCGCGAAGTTCGGTGTGCCGCCCGAGCGCATCATCGACTATCTCGCGCTGATCGGCGACACCGTCGACAACGTGCCGGGCGTCGAGAAGTGCGGGCCGAAGACGGCCGTGAAATGGCTGACGCAATACGACACCCTCGACGGCGTGATCGAACACGCGGCCGACATCAAGGGCGTGGTCGGCGACAACCTGCGCCGCGCGCTCGATTTCCTGCCGCTCGGCCGCCAGCTCGTGACCGTCGATACGTCGTGCGATCTCACGCCGCATCTCGAATCGATCGAAGCCTCGCTCAAGAGCGACGGCGAGGCGCGCGACCTGCTGCGCGACATCTTCGCGCGCTACGGCTTCAAGACCTGGCTGCGCGAAGTCGACAGCGCGCCCGCGGAAGGTGGGGGCGCCGATGCGCCGGAAGGCGAGCCGGCCCCGGTGATCGCAGCCGACGTCGTGCGCGAATACGACACGATCCAGACTTGGGAACAGTTCGACGCGTGGTTCGCGAAGATCGACGCGGCCGCGCTGACCGCGTTCGACACCGAGACCACCGCGCTCGATCCGATGCTCGCGCGGCTCGTCGGCCTGTCGTTCTCGGTCGAGCCGGGCAAGGCGGCCTACCTGCCGGTCGCGCACCGCGGCCCCGACATGCCCGAGCAGCTTCCGCTCGACGAAGTGCTCGCGCGCCTGAAGCCGTGGCTCGAATCGGCCGATCGCAAGAAGGTCGGCCAGCACCTGAAGTACGACGCGCAGGTGCTCGCGAACTACGACATCGCGCTGAACGGCATCGAGCACGACACGCTGCTCGAATCGTACGTGGTCGAATCGCACCGCACACACGACATGGACAGCCTCGCGCTGCGTCATCTGGGCGTCAAGACGATCAAGTACGAGGACGTGGCGGGCAAGGGCGCGAAGCAGATCGGTTTCGACGAAGTGGCGCTCGCGCAGGCCGCCGAATACGCAGCCGAAGATGCCGACATCACGCTGCAGCTTCATCACGCGCTGTATCCGCAGGTCGCACGCGAGCCGGGCCTCGAGCGCGTGTACCGCGAGATCGAGATGCCGGTGTCGCTCGTGCTGCGCAAGATGGAGCGCACGGGCGTGCTGATCGACGATGCGCGTCTGCACGCGCAGAGCACCGAAATTGCGACGCGCCTGATCGAGCTCGAGGGCGAGGCGTACGAACTGGCGGGCGGCGAATTCAATCTCGGCTCGCCGAAGCAGATCGGGCAGATCTTCTTCGAGAAGCTGCAGTTGCCGGTCGTGAAGAAGACGCCGAGCGGCGCGCCGTCGACCGACGAGGAAGTGCTGCAGAAGCTGGCCGAGGACTACCCGCTGCCGAAGCTGCTGCTCGAGCATCGCGGGTTGTCGAAGCTGAAGTCGACCTATACCGACAAGCTGCCGCGCATGGTGAACCCCACCACCGGCCGCGTGCACACGAACTATGCGCAAGCGGTCGCGGTCACGGGCCGCCTTGCGTCGAACGACCCCAATCTTCAGAACATTCCGGTGCGCACGGCCGAAGGGCGGCGCATCCGCGAGGCGTTCATCGCGTCGCCGGGCCACCGGATCGTGTCGGCCGACTATTCGCAGATCGAACTGCGGATCATGGCGCACATCTCGGGCGACGCGTCGCTGCTGCGCGCGTTCTCGCAGGGCGAGGACATCCACCGCGCGACTGCCGCCGAGGTGTTCGGCGTGACGCCGCTGGAGGTCAATTCCGACCAGCGCCGGATCGCGAAGGTAATCAACTTCGGGCTCATCTACGGGATGAGCGCATTCGGGCTCGCATCGAATCTCGGCATCACGCGCGACGCGGCGAAGCTCTATATCGACCGCTATTTCGCCCGCTATCCGGGCGTCGCGCAGTACATGGAAGATACGCGCGCGACGGCGAAGGAGAAGGGCTACGTCGAAACCGTTTTCGGCCGCCGTCTCTGGCTGCCAGAGATCAACGGCGGTAACGGCCCGCGCCGCCAGGCGGCCGAGCGTGCGGCCATCAATGCACCGATGCAGGGCACGGCGGCCGACCTGATCAAGCTGTCGATGATCGCGGTGGACGGCTGGCTCACGCGCGACCAGCTCGCATCGCGAATGATCATGCAGGTGCACGATGAACTGGTGCTCGAGGTGCCCGAAGGCGAGCTATCGCTCGTGCGCGAGAAACTGCCGGAAATGATGTGCGGCGTCGCGAAGCTGAAGGTGCCGCTGGTCGCCGAAGTGGGTGCCGGCGCGAACTGGGAAGAGGCACACTGACGCACCCCCGGCCAGTTCCCCGTTCCCGCGGCATATTGTTGCAGGGATGCTGAATATCGAGATGGTTTGCTTGTGGTCAACGCGCAAGCTCCCGGACAATGCATGTCAGTCATGTCATTGACGCGGGGCGCGCACCCCGCGTTCCGGATCGGCCACATCGAAGTGCTTCGAACTGCACATCGATGATGTCCGAACCGGTTAATCCACCGGGCAGCGCGGGTGCATCGCGTTTGCTTCATCCGGCGGCAGCAGTTTCGAATCGCAAAGGGGGAATCAGATGCATCGGATCATCATCGTAGGCGGAGGTGCCGGCGGCCTGGAACTGGCGACGCGGCTCGGCGACCGTTACGGCGCGCGCGGCAATCGTCCCGCGCGTGCGCTCGTCACGCTCGTCGACCGCAATCCGACGCACATCTGGAAACCGTTGCTGCACGAGGTCGCGGCCGGCAGCATGGACCCGTTCACGCAGGAGCTCGAATATGCGGCGCAGGCGCGCTGGCACGGCTTCGAGTTCCAGCAGGGCGAGCTGACCGGGCTCGACCGTGCGGCGAAGCGCGTCACGCTGTCGCCCCTCAACGACAGCGACGGCGCGGAGCTGCTGCCGGCGCGCGAGCTGGAATACGACACGCTCGTGATCGCGATCGGCAGCACGACGCACTTCTTCGGCGTGCAGGGCGCACCGGAAAACGCGATCGCGCTCGATACGGTCGGGGAGGCCGAACGCTTCCGCAAGCGCTTGATCGCGGCATGCATGCGCGCGGAGCACCAGGCGCCGGCGCCGAGTGCGCCGGGCGAGTCGGCCGAGCCGCGCATCCAGGTCGTGATCGTCGGCGGCGGCGCGACGGGCGTCGAGTTGTCCGCGGAACTGCGCAATACCGCGCAGGTGCTGTCCGTGTACGGGCTGCACAAGCTCGATCCCCGCCATGACGTCGGCATCGTGCTGATCGAATCAGGGCCGCGGATACTGCCGGCACTGCAGGAGCGCGTGTCGGCGGCGACGGCCGAACTGCTCGAGAAGCTCGGCGTGCGGTTGATGCTCAACGAACGTGTGACCGAGGTGGCGCCCGGGTTCGTGCATACCGCGAGCGGCAAGGCAGTGCGCGCCGACCTGACGGTCTGGGCGGCCGGCATCAAGGCGCCGTCCGTGCTCTCGCATCTCGACGGCCTCCAGGTCAACAAGCTCGGTCAGCTCGACGTGCGTCGCACGCTGCAGACCTTCACCGACGACAACGTGTTCGCACTCGGCGATTGCGCGGCCTGCGCATGGCCGGGCAACGAACGCAACGTGCCGCCGCGCGCACAGGCGGCGCATCAGCAGGCGAGTTTCCTGCTGAAAGCGATCAGCTGCCGGCTCGAAGGGCGCCCGCTGCCCGAGTTCACGTATCGCGATTTCGGTTCGCTCGTGTCGCTCGGCCACTTCAGCGCGGTCGGCAACCTGATGGGCGGGCTGATCGGCGGCAACATGCTGATCGAAGGGTTGTTCGCGCGCTTCATGTACATGTCGCTGTACCGGCTGCACATCGCGGCGCTGCACGGTTATCCGCGGATGATGCTCGACACGGTCGCGCACTGGCTGCGGCGCACGACGCTGCCGCGCGTCAAGCTGCACTGATCGCGTACTTGCATACTCGCGTGTGGCGCGGGCGGGGAATGCGCATGTCGTGCGTGTTCGCCGCCCGTTTTTCTTTTCGGTTCGCAACGATTCGGTCGCGCGACGATTCTCGATACGCGCCACCGCACGGTGATTCGGCAGGGGCGGCCCGCGCGCTGTCGCGCGATGATCGATTCGATCGCCGCCACGCGTCGTAATCGAGTCTTACACATCTGACAGTTGACGCGACAACGGATTATTGGGCATCTTGTCCGGGTTTTCGCTTGCGGCGGGGTGCCAACCGCCGCGACATCCGCACCGCCCGCCGGTGCGATGCCCCGTCATGCCGTATCCGCGAGCGTGACGGCGGCGCCCAATCGAGGAGTGCATTCATGTTGAAACCCGAAGTCGACAGCCTGGTCCCCCATGTCCCGTTCTCGCGCCGCAAGTTCATGCAGGCCGCGCTGGGCGGCACCTTCGCGGCGGCCGTGCTGCCCGTGTCGGCGCAGACGGTCACGACCGACAGCACCGGGCTGGACGTCGATACCATCGAGATCCGCTCCGGCGATGCAAGCGTGCCGGCTTATCGCGCCCAGCCGGTCGACAAGACGAACCTGCCGGTCGTCATCGTGATTCACGAGATCTTCGGCGTGCACGCGCATATCGCGGATGTCTGCCGGCGCTTCGCGAAGCTCGGCTATCTCGCGATCGCGCCCGACCTGTTCGCCCGGCAGGGCAACGCGGCGAAGTATCCGACGATGAAGGAACTGTACGACCACATCATCAGCAAGGTGCCGGACCGCCAGGTCACCGAGGATCTCGATGCGACCGTGGCCTGGGCCGGCAAGAATGGCGGCGACCTGACGCGCCTCGGCGTGACCGGGTTCTGCTGGGGCGGTCGCCAGGCGTGGCTGTATGCGGAGCACAATCCGCACGTGCGGGCCGCCGTGGCGTGGTACGGGTTCGTCGAAGGCAAGACCGACGAGATGACGCCGTTCAACCCGGTCGATCATGCATCGTCGTTGAAGGTGCCCGTGCTCGGGCTGTACGGCGAGAAGGATCAGAACATCACGCAGGCGTCGCTCGCGGACATGCGCAAGGCGATCCAGACGAGCGATTCGAAGCTCGCGCGCGAATCGGAAATCGTCGTGTATCCGGATGCCGGCCACGCGTTCTTTGCCGACTACCGGCCGAGTTACGTGAAAGGCGATGCCGAGGACGGCTGGAAGCGCGCGATCGAGTGGTTCCACAAGTACGGCGTGATGTAAACGACGGGCGGCGGCAACTACCGCAGTGGCACCGGCCGCCGCGGCGTCGGCCGCCGTTTCATCGTCGTCGCGCCGCGCGGGTGCTCAAGGATTCGGGCCGGTCGCGATCGGTCGCGACGGATCGGCGCTCCATTCGCTCCACGAGCCGGGGTACAGCGACGCGCCGTGCAGGCCCGCCACTTCCAGCGCCAGCGCGTTGTGGCAGGCGGTGACGCCGGAGCCGCATTGCAGGATCACGCGATTCGGCTCGGTGCCGGCCAGCACGGTGGCGAATGCCTCGCGCAATTCATGGCCGGTCTTGAAGCGGCCGTCGGCAGCCAGGTTGTCCTTGAAGAAGCGGTTGCGCGCACCGGGAATGTGGCCGCCCACCCGATCGATCGTTTCATTCTCGCCGCGATAGCGGTCCGGTGCGCGTGCATCGATCACGACGCGCGCAGGCGACGACACGTTCGCGAGCACGGCCGCTGCATCGACCGTCGATTCGAGCGGCGTGGCCGAGCGGAAGTCGCCGGCGACCGGTTGCGGCACGTCGGTCGTCAGCGGCTGGCCGGCCGCTTCCCAGGCCTGCAGGCCGCCGTCGAGCACCGCAACCGAATCGTGACCGAGCCAGCGCAACAGCCACCACAGGCGTGCCGCATAGGCGCCGCCTTGCGCGTCGTACGCGACGACCTGCTGGCCCTGCTTGAGGCCGCGGCTGGCGAGCAGCGTCGCGAGCGCGTCGCGGGTCGGTAGCGGATGGCGGCCGTTGGTGCCCGTCTTGCGGCCCGACAGGTCGCGGTCGAGATGAAGATATTGCGCGCCGGGGAGGTGGCCGGCCGCGTACGCGGCTTCGCCGGCGCCGGGATCGGCGAGATCGAAGCGGCAGTCGAACAATGCCACGCTGCCGGGCGCCGCGGCCAGGCGCTCGGCGAGATTGGCGGCGGAAATGAGCGTGGTGTAATGAGTGTGTGGCATGACGGCTCCCTCGAGTGCAAATGGCCTGACACTCCAAGTCTAAACAAAAAAAGACGGGCCGAAGCCCGTCTTTTCGTTTGCCGGAGGCCGGGCGGCGTCAAAGCGCCGCATCCGCCGTCAGAGGTCGCCGAGGTGGCGGCGCAGGAACTCGTGGAAGTGCTGCATCCCGTCTTCCATCGGGCTCTGATACGGGCCGACCTGCGACTCGCCGCGCGCCATCAGCGCACGGCGGCCTGCGTCCATCCGCATCGCGATCTCGTCGTCCTCGACGGCCGTTTCCATATAGGCGGCGCGCTCGGCCTCGACGAATTCGCGCTCGAACAGCGCGATTTCCTCGGGGTAATAGAACTCGACGATGTTGGTCGTCTTCTGCGGCCCGCGCGGGATCAGCCACGACACGACCAGCACGTGCGGATACCACTCGATCATCAGGCCCGGGTAGTAGACCATCCAGATCGCGCCGAACTCCGGCGGCACGCCGTTGCGGAATTTCAGCACCTGCTCGTGCCATTTCTGGTAAGTCGCGCTGCCCGGCTTCGCGAGGGCGTTGTGCACGCCGACCGTCTGCACGCTGTACCAGTCGCCGAACTCCCATTTGAGATCGTCGCACGACACGAAGCTGCCGAGGCCCGGGTGGAACGGGACGACGTGATAATCCTCGAGGTAGACCTCGATGAACGTCTTCCAGTTGTAATCGCACTCGTGCACTTCGACGTGATCGAACTGGTACTCGGAGAAGTCGAAGTGATGCTTCGTACCGAGGTTGGCGAGGTCGCGCGCGACGTTGCGGCCCTCGGCCTCGAACAGCAGCCCCTGCCAGTTCTGCAGCGGGCTCTTGCCGAGGTTCAGGCACGGTTTGTCGGGGAAGTGCGGTGCGCCGAGCAGCTCGCCTTCGAGGTCGTACGTCCAGCGGTGCAGCGGGCACACGATGTTCTGCGTGCGGCCGCGCCCGTTGAGCATGATCGCCTGCCGGTGGCGGCACACGTTCGACAGCAGCTCGATCTGGTTCGTCTGGTTACGGACCAGCACGCGGCCTTCCTGCTCGGACGGCAGCGCGAAATAATCCCCCGCCTCGGGCACCATCAACTCGTGCCCGACGTAACGAGGTCCTTTCTTGAAGAGGGTTTCGATCTCGCGCTCGAGTAGCGCCTCATCGAAATATGCAGTGACTGGAAGCTGGCTGTGGGCCGACTTCAACTGAAGCGCATCGCTCAGATTGGACATTCCCACTCCCGGTGTTAGCGTGAAAGCAGTGAACAACCCAACCATCGAAAAATCGATTTAGGGAAACGGAGAATTATACCCGGTTCGCCTCGCAAGGCTAGGATTAAGTGCCTGATTTGTGTCAATTTTTTGTCGGGCTGCCCTCGAAAGGCGCACACTGTGCGCTGGAGATGGGGCCGGAATTGTGCGCGGGCGCCCAAGACGGCAGGTCGGAAAATTCTCTTTTGCCGTAGAATGTCCGACTTGTTTTGAAATTTGACACCTCGTCCATGGCGAAAACCGCATCCCCAGGCGCCACGCCGCCCGGCAATGGCACCGAACCGTTGCCGGACAATTACGAGATGGCGCTCGCGGAACTCGAGACGCTGGTTGCCCGGATGGAAGGCGGCGCGTTGAGCCTCGAGGATTCACTGGCGGCGTATCGCCGCGGTGCGACCCTCGTTGCGTTTTGCCAACAGCAGCTCGAGAAAGTGGAGCAGCAGGTTCGCGTGCTCGACGGCGCGACGCTGAAGCCGCTTTCGTCCGGAACGGCCGCCACGGACGGCGAAGACGACGATCTATGACATTCGAACAATGGATGCGGTCCGTGCTTGACCGTGTCGAGGACGCACTCGGCCACTATCTGCCGGCTGAAACCGCGATGCCCGCGAAACTTCACGAGGCGATGCGCTACGCGGTCCTCGGTGGCGGCAAGCGCGTTCGCCCGCTGCTGTGCCATGCGGCAGGCGAGCTGACCGGTGCGACGGAGGCGGCACGCAACGCCGCGGCGGCGGCGCTGGAGATGATCCACGTCTACTCGCTCGTGCACGACGACATGCCGTGCATGGACGACGACGCGCTGCGTCGCGGCAAGCCGACCGTGCACGTGCAGTACGACGAACCGACGGCGCTGCTGGTCGGTGACGCGCTGCAGTCGCAGGCGTTCGTGGCGTTGACCGATGCCGAGGCGCTGTCGCCGGTGCAGCAGGCGGCGCTCGTGCGCGAGCTGGCGCTGGCGAGCGGCTCGATCGGCATGGCTGGCGGGCAGGCGATCGACCTGGCGAGCGTCGGCCTGAAGCTGACGCGCGAACAGCTCGAAACGATGCACCGGATGAAGACGGGCGCATTGCTGCGCGCGGCCGTGCGGATGGGCGCGCTGGCCGGCGAGACGCCGTCGGCGGAAACGATGGCCGCGCTGGATGTTTACGCGGGGGCCGTGGGTCTGGCCTTCCAGGTCGTCGACGACATTCTCGACGTCACGACCGATTCGGCGACGCTCGGCAAGACGGCCGGCAAGGACGCGGCGAACGACAAGCCGACCTATGTATCGATCCTCGGTCTCGAGGCGTCGCGCGAGCTGGCAGCGCAGCTGCGCGCCGAAGCGCACGACGCGCTGAAACCGTTCGGCGCACGCGCACAGCGTCTGGCCGAACTTGCCGACCTGGTAGTGAACCGGGTCAGCTGACGCGAAAGCCCGCCGCCGCGCACACGCTACGGTGCGTGCAAAAGAATGCGGGCGCGTTTGATTTCCTACAATGGAACGACGATGTACGACTTGCTGAAAACCATCGACGACCCGGCGGATTTGCGCCGCCTCGATCGTCGCCAACTGCAACCGCTCGCGGATGAACTGCGCGCGTTCGTGCTCGACAGCGTGTCGAAGACGGGCGGCCATTTGTCGTCCAACCTCGGGACGGTCGAGCTGACGATCGCGTTGCACTACGTGTTCAACACGCCGAACGATCGCATCGTCTGGGACGTGGGTCACCAGACCTACCCCCACAAGATCCTGACGGGCCGCCGCGACCAGATGCATTCGCTGCGTCAGTACGACGGCATCTCGGGCTTCCCGCGCCGCAGCGAGTCGGAATACGACACGTTCGGCACCGCGCACTCGAGCACGTCGATCTCGGCGGCGCTCGGCATGGCGATCGGCAGCCAGCTGAACGGCGACGACCGCTTCTCGATCGCGGTGATCGGCGACGGCGCGATGACGGCCGGCATGGCGTTCGAGGCGATGAACAACGCGGGCGTGTCGGAAGATGCGAAGCTGCTCGTGATCCTCAACGACAACGACATGTCGATCTCGCCGCCGGTCGGCGCGCTGAATCGCCATCTCGCCCGCCTGATGTCGGGCCGCTTCTATGCGGCTGCGCGCGCGGGCGTCGAGCGCGTGCTGAGCGTGGCGCCGCCGGTGCTCGAACTCGCGCGCAAGCTCGAGGAGCATGCGAAGGGCATGGTCGTGCCGGCCACGCTGTTCGAGGAGTTCGGCTTCAACTACATCGGCCCGATCGATGGTCACGATCTCGATTCGCTGATCCCGACGCTGCAGAACATCCGCGAACTGCGCGGCCCGCAGTTCCTGCACGTGGTGACGAAGAAAGGCCAGGGCTACAAGCTCGCCGAAGCCGATCCGGTGCTCTATCACGGCCCCGGCAAGTTCAACCCGGCCGAAGGCATCAAGCCGTCGACGACGCCCGCGAAGAAGACTTACACGCAGGTGTTCGGCGAGTGGCTGTGCGACGAAGCCGAGCGCGATACGCGCGTGGTCGGCATCACGCCCGCGATGCGCGAAGGTTCGGGCATGGTCGAGTTCGAGAAGCGCTTCAAGGATCGCTACTACGACGTGGGCATCGCCGAGCAGCACGCGGTGACGTTCGCGGGCGGTCTCGCGACCGAGGGGCTGAAGCCCGTCGTCGCGATCTACTCGACGTTCCTGCAACGTGCGTACGACCAGTTGATCCACGACGTCGCGCTGCAGAACCTGCCGGTCGTGTTCGCGATCGATCGCGCGGGCCTCGTCGGCGCGGACGGCGCGACGCATGCGGGCGCATACGATCTCGCGTTCATGCGCTGCATCCCGAACATGACGATCATGGCCGCGTCCGACGAGAACGAATGCCGCCAGATGCTGCACACGGCGCTGCAGCAGCCGAACCCGACTGCGGTGCGTTATCCGCGCGGCGCGGGCAC
The DNA here is from genome assembly GCF_001319805.1 of Burkholderia sp. E168m22. Classification (NCBI taxonomy): domain Bacteria; kingdom Pseudomonadati; phylum Pseudomonadota; class Betaproteobacteria; order Burkholderiales; family Burkholderiaceae; genus Burkholderia; species Burkholderia sp. E168m22. The sequence goes on along the minus strand of NZ_BBSK01000101.1, from coordinate 49,317 downwards.
GGGCGTGGCGACGGTGAAGGAATTCACCGAGATCCCGCTCGGCAAGGGTGAAGTGCGTCGCCGCACGTCGCAGCCGGAAGGCAAGCGCGTCGCGATCCTCGCGTTCGGCACGATGGTTGCACCGTCGCTCGCCGCTGCCGAGGAACTCGATGCAACGGTCGCGAACATGCGCTTCGTGAAGCCGGTCGATGCGGCGCTCGTGCGCGAGCTGGCCGAAACGCACGACTACCTCGTCACGGTCGAGGAAGGCTGCGTGATGGGTGGCGCGGGCTCGGCCTGCGTGGAAGCCCTGATGGAGAGTGGGGTTATCCGACCCGTACTACAATTGGGCCTCCCTGACCAGTTCGTCGACCACGGCGACCACGCGAAGCTGCTGGCGCAATGCGGCCTCGACGGCGCGGGCATCGCGAAGTCGATTCGCGAACGCTTCCTGAGCCCGGCGGCCGATGTCGCCGGCCACGCGAAGCGCGTCGCATAAGCTGGCGCCGCCTGCGGGCGGCGTCGGTGCGACTGGCGCAACCGGTCTTCATTGATGCGGAAAACATGGGCCTGCGGGCCCATGTTGCTTTTCCGGCTGCCGCATGATGCGGCGTGCGCGTCGTCGAACGCGCGGCTTACAAGGATTGAACAAGATGAACCAGATGAATCCCGCCTTCGTGATGCCCGACGTGCAGAGCACGGTGGATACCCGTCAGATCCCGATTCAGCGCGTGGGCGTGAAGGCGGTCCGGCATCCGTTGACGGTGTGTACCGAAAGCGGCGACGTGCAACCGACCGTCGGTGTCTGGAATCTCGACGTCCGTCTGCCGGCCGATCAGAAGGGCACGCACATGTCGCGCTTCGTCGCGCTGCTCGAGGAGAACCGCGCGCCGCTGACGGTCGAGCGCTTCCGCGCGATGCTCGCGTCGATGCTCGTGAAGCTCGAAGCCGAGGCCGGCCGCATCGAAGTCACGTTCCCGTATTTCGTGAACAAGACCGCGCCGGTGTCCGGCGTGCAGAGCCTGCTCGACTATGAAGTGACGCTCGCCGGCGAAAGCCGCAACGGCGACACGCGCCTGTTCCTGAAGGTGCTCGTGCCGGTGACGAGCCTGTGCCCGTGCTCGAAGAAGATCTCGCAGTACGGCGCGCACAACCAGCGCTCGCACGTGACGATCGATGCCGAGCTGGCCGCCGATCTGCCGGTCGAGGCGCTGATCCGCATCGCGGAAGAAGAGGCGTCGTGCGAACTGTGGGGGCTGTTGAAGCGTCCGGACGAGAAGTTCGTCACCGAGCGCGCATACGAGAACCCGAAGTTCGTCGAGGATCTGGTGCGCGACGTCGCACAACGTCTTGATGCGGACGAGCGGGTGGTTGCTTACGTGCTCGAAGCCGAGAACTTCGAATCGATCCACAATCACAGCGCGTATGCGTTGATCGAACGCGACAAGCGGCAGGCTGCATAACGCCGCGACTGCGGCATTTTGTCCTGCCAATGAGAAAAGCCGCTCGAACGAGCGGCTTTTTCGTTTTCCGGCGGGCAGTGTCGTGCGGCGCGATTCAGCCCGCGAGCGACGCGAGATCCCAGCGCGGCTTCACCGTGAACGCGTAGTCGGCATTCGCCTGTTCCGGCCAGCGGCCGAGCCGCAGCGCGCCCGCGAGGGCGATCATCGCGCCGTTGTCGGTGCAGAGCGCGAGATCGGGGTAGTGCACGTCGAAGCCGCGCTTGGCCGCGGCCGCCGACAGTGCCGCGCGCAACTGGCGGTTCGCGCCGACGCCGCCCGCGACCACGAGGCGCTTGAGCTTCGTCTTCTTCAGCGCTGCGAGCGACTTCGCGACGAGTACGTCGACGGCCGCATCGACGAAGCCGCGTGCCAGGTCGGCCTTCGCGCGTTCGAGGGCTTCGCCGTCGAGCTTCGCCGCCTCGAATTTCTTCATCTGCGTAAGCACGGCCGTCTTCAGGCCGCTGAAGCTGAAGTCGAGATCGCCCGAATGCAGCATCGGGCGCGGCAGCACGACCGCGCCCGGCGTGCCCGTTTCGGCCAGCTTCGATACTTCGGGGCCGCCCGGGTAACCGAGGCCGATCAGTTTCGCCGTCTTGTCGAACGCTTCGCCGGCCGCGTCGTCGAGCGTTTCGCCGAGCGTCTCGTACACGCCGACGTCGGTCACGCGCATCAGTTGCGTGTGGCCGCCGGAAACCAGCAGCGCGACGAACGGGAACGGCGGCGGCTCGTCGACCAGCAACGGCGACAGCAGGTGGCCTTCGAGGTGATGGATGCCGACGGTCGGCTTGTTCCACGCGAGCGCGAGTGCATTCGCGATGCTCGCGCCGACCAGCAGCGCGCCGGCGAGGCCGGGGCCCTGCGTGAACGCGATCGCGTCGATGTCGTCGCGGCGCGTGCCGCTTTGCGCCATCACTTCCTCGAGCAGCGGCAGCGCGCGGCGGATATGGTCGCGCGATGCGAGCTCGGGTACGACGCCGCCGTAGTCGCGATGCATCGCGATCTGCGAATGGAGCGCGTGCGCGAGCAGGCCGCGCTGCGTGTCGTAGAGCGCGAGGCCGGTTTCGTCGCAGGAGCTTTCGATGCCGAGAACGAGCATGGGTGCGGGCGGGGCACGCCGTTTCGGGCGCGCCGCAGGTAGGTCAACGTAACCCGAAATTATAGCAGGCGGGGGCTCACGGCCCCTGCGGGCGGCCCGAGCCCGAGGCCGGGCGGGTACAATCCGCGCCATGGAAACTTATGACATCGCCGTGATCGGCGCGGGCGCCGCCGGCATGATGAGCGCCGCGGTCGCCGGCCAGCTCGGCCGCCGCGTCGTGCTGATCGATCACGCACCGCGGCTCGCCGAGAAAATCCGCATCTCGGGCGGCGGCCGCTGCAACTTCACGAACCTGTACGCCGGGCCCGACAACTACCTGTCGTCGAATCCGCATTTCGCGCGCTCGGCGCTCGCGCGCTATACGCCGCGCGACTTTCTCGGACTGCTCAAGCGCCATCACGTGACCTGGCACGAAAAGCACAAGGGCCAGCTCTTTTGCGACCACGGCAGCGACGCGATCATCGACGTGCTGAAGCACGAGTGCGACGCGGGCGGCATCGCGTGGCGCCGGCCCGTCGTCGTCGACGCGGTGCGCCATGCGCCGTCCGACGGCTTCACGCTCGACACGCAGCAGGCCGGCCCGATCGGGGCGCGCGCATTGATCGTCGCGACCGGCGGGCTGTCGATTCCGAAGATCGGTGCGACCGATTTCGGCTACCGGCTCGCGAAGCAGTTCGGCCACAAGCTCGTCGATACGCGGCCCGCGCTCGTGCCGCTGACGTTCGCGCCGCAGGACTGGGCGCCGTTCGCGCCGCTGTCCGGCGTATCGCTCGAGGTGCGCGTATCGACCGGCGACAAGAAGCGCGGCGGCGAATTCGTCGAGGACCTGCTGCTGACCCATCGCGGGCTGTCCGGTCCAGGCATCCTGCAGATCTCGAGCTACTGGCAGCCCGGCGACCCGATCCGCGTCGACCTGCTGCCGCAGCGCGACACGGTGGCCGATCTGCTCGACGCGAAACGCACGTCGAAGCGCCAGATCGGCTCACTGCTCGCCGACTGGGTGCCGTCGCGCCTCGCGCATGCGTGGCTCGACACGCATCGCGTCGCGGCCGACGCGCGGCTCGCGGATCTGCCCGACAAGACGCTGCGCCAGATCGGTGACGCGCTGTCCGGCTGGACGCTGACGCCGAACGGCACCGAAGGCTACAAGAAGGCCGAGGTGACGAAGGGCGGGGTCGATACGCGCGAGCTGTCGTCGGCGACGATGATGAGCGCGCGCGTGCCGGGGCTGTTCTTCGTCGGCGAGGCGGTGGACGTGACGGGCTGGCTCGGCGGCTACAACTTCCAGTGGGCATGGGCGTCCGGCACGGCGGCCGGGCAGGCCGCGGCCGAGTATGCGCGAGGCGCCTGACGCGCCGGCCGGCGCCGTTCCGGCGGGTTGGGGTCCGTGCCTTTGAACAATCGCTCTGCTATACTCAGTAATCTTTCCTTGCAAACCTTTATTCGTGTCGGATCATGACGATCATTCGCGTTAAAGAGAACGAGCCGTTCGAAGTTGCAATGCGTCGCTTCAAGCGCACGATCGAGAAGAACGGTCTGCTGACCGAGCTTCGTGCGCGCGAGTTTTACGAGAAGCCGACCGCAGAACGCAAGCGTAAGAAGGCCGCTGCGGTGAAGCGTCATTACAAGCGGATTCGCAGCCAGACGCTGCCGAAGAAGCTGTACTGAACGATTGGGCGCCGCGCGGTTCGCTGAGCGGCGCACCGGGGACTCCGTGCGATCGAATGCGATCGCGCAGCCGATCAGGCGGCGAGTCGCCGATGCCGGATTCGAGCAACCCGCTTGAGACACTGTCCCAAGCGGGTTTTTGTGTTGACGCCCATTCGCGGGCGTCGGATTCACGTTTCCATCCCGGGTGAAAGATGAGTTTGAAAGAGCAGATCAGCGAAGACATGAAGGCCGCGATGCGCGCGAAGGAAAGCGAGCGCCTGGCAACGATTCGCCTGCTGATGGCCGCGATCAAGCAGCGCGAAGTCGACGATCGGGTCACGCTCGACGACGCGGGCATCACGGCCGTGATCGACAAGATGATCAAGCAGCGCAAGGATTCGATCAGCCAGTTCCAGGCCGCCGGTCGCGACGATCTGGTCGCGAAGGAGCAAGCCGAGCTGACCGTGCTGGGCGGCTACATGCCCGCGCAACTGTCGGACGCCGAAGTGGCGGCCGAGGTGCAGGCGGCCGTCGCGCAAACCGGCGCGGCCGGCCCGCAGGACATGGGCAAGGTGATGGGCGTGCTGAAGGGCAAGCTCGCCGGCCGTGCCGACATGACGGCCGTTTCCGCGCAAGTCAAGGCCGCGCTCACGAAGTAAAAACCCGTTCCCGGCGCGCCCAGCGATGCGTGCGCCGGGCGTCGTATTGTCTTTTTTCGCTCGATCCCACGGTGATTCCGCATTCGTTCCTGCAGGATTTGCTGAACCGCGTCGATATCGTCGACGTGGTGGGCCGGTACGTGCAGCTCAAGAAGGGCGGCGCCAACTTCATGGGGCTGTGCCCGTTCCATAACGAGAAGAGCCCGTCGTTTACCGTGAGCCCGACCAAGCAGTTCTATCACTGCTTCGGTTGCGGCGCGCACGGCACCGCGATCGGCTTCCTGATGGAGCATGCGGGGCTCACGTTCCCCGAAGCCGTGCAGGAACTCGCGCAATCCGTCGGGCTGACCGTGCCGCACGAACCGTCGATGCGCGGCGGCGGTGGGGGCGGAGGCGGTGGCGGCGACTATCCGGCGCCCGTGTCGAAATCGGTGGCGACCGCGCTGTCCGATGCGATGACGGCGGCCTGCGACTACTACCGCAAGCAGTTGCGCGGCGCGACCGTCGCGATCCAGTACCTGAAGAACCGGGGCCTGACCGGCGAGATCGCCGCACGCTTCGGTCTTGGCTATGCGCCGGACGGCTGGCAGAACCTCGAGGCCGCGTTCCCGGACTATCGCGACGAGTCGCTCGTCGAGGCGGGGCTCGTGATCGTCAGCGAGAAAACCGACGCCCAGGGCGTCGCGCGCCGCTACGACCGGTTCCGCGAGCGGATCATGTTCCCGATCCGCAACGTGAAGGGGCAGGTGATCGGTTTCGGCGGCCGCGTGCTCGGCAGCGGCGAACCGAAGTACCTGAATTCGCCTGAAACGCCGTTGTTCAACAAGGGCAGCGAGCTGTACGGGCTGTTCGAGGCGCGGCTCGCGATTCGCGAGCGCAAGTACGTGCTGGTCGTCGAAGGCTACATGGACGTCGTCGCGCTCGCGCAGCTCGGGTTTCCGAACGCGGTCGCGACGCTCGGCACCGCATGCACGCCGATTCACGTGCAGAAGCTGCTGCGCCAGACCGACACGGTCATTTTCAGTTTCGACGGCGATTCGGCCGGGCGGCGCGCGGCCCGGCGCGCGCTCGAGGCCTGCCTGCCGCATGCGGGCGACAACCGCACGATCCGGTTCCTTTTTCTGCCGACCGAGCACGATCCGGACAGCTACGTGCGCGAATTCGGCGCGGAGGCGTTCTCCGAGCAGGTCGAACGCGCGATGCCGCTGTCGCAATTTCTGTTGAACGAAGCGATTGCCGGCAAGGCGCTCGATCAGCCGGAAGGCCGCGCGAAGGCGCTCTTCGATGCGAAGCCGCTGTTGCAGGCGCTGCCCGCGAACGCGTTGCGCGCGCAGATCATGCACATGTTCGCCGACCGTCTCGACATCCCGTTCGAAGAGGTCGCGGCGCTGTCGGACGTCGATACGCGCATCGCGACGCCGCCGCGCCAGGCGCCCGCGCGCAGCGAGCGGCGCCGCGTGACGGACAGCGAAAAGCGCGCGTTGCGTACGCTGGTGATGCATCCGCGCATCGCATCGCAGCTTGACGACGAACAGATTGCGACCCTGCGCGCGCTGCCGCGCATCGGCGAGCTGTTCGCGGAAGTCGTCGATCATGCGCGCGCGCTGGGCGACGGCGCGGAGTTCCGGCTGCTGTCGGATGTCCTCAGGACGTCCTCGAACGGGGCGACTTACGAGGAAATCTTCCGCGAAATTCTGGACTATGATGAAAACGTCCGCGATTTGCTGTTACAGAATCCGGAAGACGAGACGGTGCCCGAGCGGCAGCGTGAGCAGGAGAGGATCGCGGGGGAGGAGCTGCAGGCAGCGGTGCTCAAGATGCGCTATGACGCCTGCTGCGACCGGCTGGACAGGCTGGCGCGGCAATCCACCTTCACCCCCGAGGAACTGGCCGAATTGACGGAATTGAACCAGCAGCGAACCGACATGAAGCGTCGGCTCGGGCTGTAGGCGGCTGGGGCGCTTAGAGAGGGCTCCCCAGCGTGCTATAATATAAGGTTTCCAGCGGTTTGTTTTCCAAGCAGAGGCGAGAATCGCGATGGCAAAGACGACAGGCGGAAAGAAAGCAACAGGCAAGGGCTCGACGGAGCCGACCAAGAAGGTCACAGCGGCCAAGTCTGCTTCTTCCACCAGGACAACGTCTTCAGCCACGTCAGCCCCTGCAGGAAAGAAAACCGCGGCCGGCACTGCTCAGGCTGCGCCGGCGCCGGCAGCCAGAACACGGGCTGCCGCCAGACCCGACTCCGGGCCGGCCAAGCCGGCGGCGAAGCGGGCAAGTGCGAAAAGCGCAAGGGACACGACTGCCGACGCGGACGAAACGGCAGTACGTACTACTCATGCACCCACGGTTCAACCGGCTGTCGTCCAGCAGCCGCGAGTCGATATAGCCGGTACGGCGAACTCCATGACCAAAAAGCTGAACGAAGTATCCGTCGAAGACGACGCAAATCAGAGCGACGAGCAGCCCGCAGCCGCGGCTGCACCGGGCAAGTCCAAGGTGCGCGATCGTCGCGCCAAGGAAAAGGCGCTGCTGAAGGAAGCGTTCGCGACGAGCACGCCGGGCACGGCCGAGGAGCTCGAAGAGCGCCGCGTGAAACTGCGCGCGCTGATCAAGCTCGGCAAGGAGCGCGGCTTCCTCACGTACGCCGAAATCAACGACCACCTGCCGGACAACTTCACCGAGACGGAAGCCCTCGAGGGCATCATCGGCACGTTCAACGACATGGGCGTGGCGGTTTACGAGCAGGCGCCGGACGCGGAAACGCTGCTCCTGAACGACAACGCGCCCGCCGCGTCGTCGGACGATGAAGTCGAGGAGGAAGCGGAAGTCGCGCTGTCCACCGTCGATTCGGAATTCGGCCGCACGACCGATCCGGTCCGGATGTACATGCGCGAGATGGGCACGGTCGAGCTGCTCACGCGCGAAGGCGAAATCGAGATCGCGAAGCGGATCGAGGACGGCCTGCGCCACATGGTGATGGCCATCTCCGCGTGCCCGACGACGATCGCCGACATCCTCGCGATGGCCGAACGCGTCGCGAACGAAGAGATCCGCGTCGACGAGCTCGTCGACGGCCTGCTCGATCCGAATGCTTCGGACTCCGCCGATACGGACGGCTTCTCCGCGAAGGAAGCGGAAGCCATCGAGAACGAGGACGAGGAAGCCGAAGAGGAAGAGGAAGAAGAGGAAGAGGAGGAAGACGACGGTGCCGCGCAGGCATCGGCGAACGCCGCCCAGCTCGAAGCCCTCAAGCGCGCATCGCTCGAGAAGTTCTCGCAGATCAGCGAGTGGTTCGACAAGATGCGCCGCGCGTTCGAGAAGGAAGGCTACAAGTCGAAGGCCTACCTGAAGGCGCAGGAAACGATCCAGAGCGAACTGATGACGATCCGCTTCACCGCGCGTACCGTCGAACGCCTGTGCGACACGCTGCGCGCGCAGGTGGACGAAGTGCGTCAGGTCGAGCGTCAGATCCTGCACATCGTCGTCGACAAGTGCGGCATGCCGCGCTCGGAATTCATCGCGCGCTTCCCGGGCAGCGAGACGGATCTCGACTGGGCCGAGAAGATCACCGCGGAAGGCCATCCGTACAGCGCGGTGCTGTCGCGTAACGTCCCGGCGATCCGCGAACAGCAGCAGCGCCTGCTCGACCTGCAGGCGCGCGTCGTGCTGCCGCTGAAGGACCTGAAGGAAACCAACCGCCAGATGGCGGCCGGCGAACTGAAGGCGCGTCAGGCGAAGCGCGAAATGACCGAGGCCAACCTGCGTCTCGTGATCTCGATCGCGAAGAAGTACACGAACCGCGGCCTGCAGTTCCTCGACCTGATCCAGGAAGGCAACATCGGCCTGATGAAGGCGGTGGACAAGTTCGAATACCGTCGCGGCTACAAGTTCTCGACCTATGCGACGTGGTGGATCCGTCAGGCCATCACGCGTTCGATCGCCGACCAGGCGCGCACGATCCGTATTCCGGTTCACATGATCGAAACGATCAACAAGATGAACCGCATCTCGCGGCAGATCCTGCAGGAAACCGGTCTCGAGCCGGACCCGGCAACGCTCGCCGAGAAGATGGAGATGCCGGAAGACAAGATCCGCAAGATCATGAAGATCGCGAAGGAGCCGATCTCGATGGAAACGCCGATCGGTGACGACGACGATTCCCATCTCGGCGACTTCATCGAGGACACCAACACGGTCGCGCCGGCGGATGCCGCGCTGCATGCCAGCATGCGCGACGTCGTGAAGGACGTGCTCGATTCGCTGACGCCGCGCGAGGCGAAGGTGCTGCGGATGCGTTTCGGTATCGAGATGAGCACCGATCACACGCTCGAGGAAGTCGGCAAGCAGTTCGACGTCACGCGCGAGCGGATCCGTCAGATCGAGGCCAAGGCGCTGCGCAAGCTGCGTCACCCGAGCCGTTCCGACAAGCTGAAGTCGTTCCTCGAAGGGAACTGATTTCCAGCGTCTCTCTTACGAACGCCGCCGGTATCCGCATGATGCCGGTGGCGTTCGTTCCCTCTGTCGTCTTTGTTGTTACAATGCCGGCCCGGCTTCGTTGCCGGGGGGGCGTGTAGCACGCTTTGCTTCTCGTCTGGGCCCCTAGCTCATGCTTGGTTAGAGCAGCGAACTCATAATTCGTTGGTGCCGGGTTCGACTCCCGGGGGGCCCACCAGATTTCATGCCGCGCCGCGCAGTATCGCGGCATGCCGAAAACCCGCGATCGCGTCATGCGTCGCGGGTTTTTCTTTGGGCGGCCGCGCGGTGCAATCAGGAAAACAACGAGGGGCTGCCGCGCCGATGGCAATCGAAGTATGCTGTGGCGCGGCCGGCCACGGCGCGATACGCGCGCACGTCAGGACCGCCGATCAATGCCGCCTCCATTCGGCGGCCAGAACAAACGGATTTCACCCGGGAGCGGGGACGGCGATCATGATCAGGCTGCGTTCGTGGGGTGCGATTCTGTCGTTGCTGATGCTTGCCGCGTGCGCGAGCCTGCCGCCGCAGGCCGACCGCGCGCCGACGCATGCATTCACCGATACCGACGATACGCGCCTCGGCGTGGCATTTCGCCAGCAGGCTGCCGCCCATCCGGGGCAGGACGCATTTCATTTGCTGACCGATCCGGTCGACGCACTGGACGCGCGCGTGCTGCTCGCCGACCGCGCCGAGCGTTCGCTGGACCTTCAGTACTACATCTGGCACGACGACCTGACCGGCCACGAACTGGCCGACGCCGTCATGCGTGCGGCCGACCGCGGCGTGCGCGTGCGCGCGCTGCTCGACGATCTCGGCACCAACGCCGACGACCGCAAGCTGCTCGAGATCAGCGCGCATCCGAACATCGAGATCCGGCTGTTCAATCCGGTGGCGTCGCGCCGGTTCAAGAAGCTCGGCACCCTGTTCGAGTTCTCGCGCGTCAACCGGCGCATGCACAACAAGGCGATGATCGCGGACAACCAGGCGGCGATCGTCGGCGGGCGCAATATCGGCGACGAATACTTCGGCGCATCGTCGATGCTGGAGTTTGGCGATCTCGATGTCGTCGTTCACGGGCCGGTCGTGAAAGACATCTCGACGGAATTCGATACGTTCTGGAATTCGCCGTACGCGTATCCGGTCGATACGCTGGTCGGGCACGATGCGGCGCCGGGCGGCCTCGAGCGCGAGCGAGAACGGTTGCGCGACTACCTGAGGGCCATGGAGGACAATCCGTACGTGCTCGAGGCCCGCCAGCGGCTCGACCGGATCGTCCACGGGCAGGGCACGGAGCTGTCGTGGGGGCATGCGACGGTGCTGTACGACGATCCGTCGAAGATCGCGCATCCGCCGAAGGACCGCGACGGCCACCTGATGCCGCAGTTGCGTGCGCTTGCGTTGCAGCCCCGGCACGACCTGCTGATCGTGTCGCCGTATTTCGTGCCCGGCAAGGAAGTGGTCGAGCGGCTGCGCGCGCTCACGGCGCGCGGCGTGCGCGTGACGGTGCTGACCAATTCGCTCGCATCGACCGATGTGGCGGCCGTGCATGCCGGCTACCGCCGCTATCGAAGCGATCTGGTGAATGCCGGCGTGCGGCTTTACGAGCGCCGGCCCTCGGGCGACAAGAGCATTTCGAAGCAGGTGATCATCGGCTCGTCGCGCGCATCGCTGCATGCGAAGACCTACGTATTCGATCACACGAGCATCTTCATCGGGTCGATGAATCTCGATCCGCGCTCGCTGAACCTCAATACGGAGATCGGCGTTTACTGCGAGAGCCCGGCGATTGCATCGCAGGTGGCCGACGATCTGGAGGCGCGGCTCGACCAGATCGCGTGGCGTGTCGAGGCGAGAACCGATCCGGCCGGCAGCGGGCGCCTCAAGTGGGTTCAGACGGATGCAGACGGGAAGGTCACCGAGATCGATCACGAACCGGAAGTGTCGGCGCCGCGGCGGATGGAAGTGTGGTTTCTCGGGCTGTTTCCGATCGAATCGCAACTGTGAGCGGCACTCAGTGCCGCGCGCGGCGGTGCTGCTCGATGACGTCGGCAAACTGCATCGCCGCTGTCTCGATCGTCGCATCGCTCAGCCCTGAATAGCCGAGCACGAAGCCGTTGTAGCGGCGGCCGTCGCCGATGCAATAGCTGCTCAGCGGTTGCAGCAGCAAGCCGCGGGCGGCGGCCGTGCGCGCGACGTCGGTATCGTGCAGCGGCGCCGCGAGATCCGCGGAAAGATGCATGCCGCCGGGGCTTTCCCGCACGCTCAGCGATGTGCCGAGATGGCGGGCGAGCGCCGCTTCGAGGCCGCCGCGCCGCTCGGCATAGAGCGCCCGCATCTTCCGCAGGTGCCGCGCAAACAGGCCGGTATCGATGAATTCTGCCATCGCCAACTGGTCGGCCGAGTGGCCGCGATGGACGAGTTCGCGCAGCGTGCGCGTGAAGCGGTCGACCAGCACCGGCGGCACCACCATGAAGCCGAGCCGCAGGGCCGGAAACATCGTCTTGCTGAACGTGCCGAGATAGCATACCGGTGCATCCGCATGCAGGCCCTGGATCGCGGGCAGCGGCTGGCCACCGTGACGGAACTCGCTGTCGTAGTCGTCCTCGATGATCCACGCGCCGCATGCACGGGCATGCTCGACGAGCGCCGCGCGGCGCCGCGGGCTCATCAGCGCGCCGAGCGGGTACTGGTGCGACGGTGTCGTATAGATCAGCCGGGGCGGGTGGGTGCGCCACTGCGCGTGGGTCGGCGCCATGCCCTCGCGATCGACCTCGATCGGCACGGGATTCAGGCCGGTCGACCGGAACGCGGTTCTCGCGCCGTTGTAGCAAGGGTTCTCGAGCCAGCCGTATTCCCCGGGATTCGCCAGCATGCGCGCGCAGAGTTCGAGGCTGCTCTGCGTGCCGTCGGTGATGAACACCTGGCCCGTGTCGCAGCGCACACCGCGCGACACGCGGATGTATGCGGCGACCGCGCGCCGCAGTTCGGGCAGCCCTTCGACCGGGCCGTACGCCAGCCGGGCGGGCGTGATGGTCTTCCATGCGCGCTCGATGCAACGACGCCACTGGGCAACCGGGAATTCGTCGAGGGACGGCAGGCCGGGAACGAACGGCAGCATGCGTTCGGGCTCGGGGTCGGCGTTCTCCAGCCCGTGCACGCGCGCCGACAAGTGAACTGGCGCGGGGCCGTCTTCCTTTGCGACGTTCGAGCGGTCGCATCCGTCCCATAGCGTGATCGTGCCGTTGCGCGTGGCCGCCACGAAGCCTTCCTCGGCAAGACGCTCGTACGCATAGACCGCGGAATTGCGCGCGATGCCCAGCTCGGCCGCGAGCACGCGCGTCGACGCGAGCCGCGTGCCGGGCGGGAGGTGCCCGTCCAGCAGCATGTTGCGCAGGCTCCGGTAGAGGGCTTCCTGCCGACTATGCGTTGTCGCGCCGTCCTGTCTGGCAAGCGACGAGATGAGCAGCGCGAGATCCATGGGCTGGTTCCAGAAATTTTCGTTATGCTGGTTCTTTCGAAGAGGCCGCGCGCATCGTATCGTTCACGTTCTCGCGGGGCAGGCCGGCAACGCGCATTTTCAGCGATCGGCGCGACTGGCGGGATGCGCGTATTTTGCTCGATTCGACGAGCGACTGTCGATGGGCGGGGTAGTCGCGCGCTCATGCACGGGTACGGCACGATGCCGATACCATTCATTTCGCAGTACAGATAGATGAACGAAAAGACCGATCTCTCTTCCACGCCGCGTACGACCATTCGCCGCCTGCCTGAACTGGCGAGCCACGATCGCACGATGCTCCACCGCATCGTGGACGAAGCGTATGTCTGTCACATCGCGTTCGGCGACGGGCAGAACACGCACTGCATTCCGACCGCGCACTGGAGAAGGGGCGACGCGCTCTATATCCACGGGTCGAACGGCAGCCGCATGGTCAAGGCATTGTCGGCCGGCGCGCAGGCTTGCGTTGCGATGACGCTGCTGGACGGCCTCGTGCTGGCGAGATCCGCCTTCAATCATTCGATGAATTATCGATCCGCGGTGATCTACGGGCAGTTCGACGTGATCGAAGGCAGCGCGGAAAAACTCGCCGCGCTGGATGCATTGATGGACAAGATCGCGCCGGGCCGCAAGCATGAAGCGCGGCCGGGCAATTCGAAGGAAATCAATGCGACCAGCGTGCTGCGGATTTCGATGGCGGAAGCGGCCGTGAAAATCAGCGATTCGCTGCCGTCCGACAAAGAGGAAGATCTCGGGCTGGCGGTGTGGGCCGGGATCCTGCCACTGAAGACGACACGCGGCGCGCCGGTCCATGCAGACGGCAACGTGGTGGTGCCGGACTACGTCCGGAACTGGGCCGATTGAAGGGCGCGGCGGCGCGTGGCGTGGCGGGCCGTAGCGCCCGCCTGGCCAAGATGTCGGCGTGTCGTGCTTTTACCCCGGCCGATGTTCGCGCGATTCGTGCGGCGGGTGCGACTCGGCCGGATGCGGCGCGTGCGCATGCTCGGGCGCTGCTTGCCGAGGCTGCGGTGCCGCGTGTTCGCGTGGCGGCGCTTCGGGGTGCGGCTGCATCTCCTTGCGTTGTTGCTGTTGTGCTGCCTCGCTCCGCTGCTGTTGCCGGGCCTCGTCACGTTGCTGCGCTTCCACGCGTTGCTGCTGTTGCGCTTCGTCGCGCTGCTGCGCCTGAGCGTGTTCCTGCTGTTGGGCGGCATTGCGTTGCTGCAGCGCTTCGCGCTGCTGGGCCGCGTCGTGTCGCTGCATTTCCGCGCGTTGTTGCTGCTGTTGCTGCGCCGCCGCGCGAGTCTCCTGCGCGGCATGTTCGCGCTGCATCGCCTGCTGCCGCGTGTCGTGCGTCGCACCGGGCGGATGCGGCACAGGCACCTCGGCATGCGGCGCATTCGCGCGATGCTGCGCGAATGCTTCGGGCGCGGGTCGTGCACCGGGGCGCGCGTCGTTTGCACCGAAATGCGGGATCGTCATCGGCGCGGCACCCGGGCGCTGCTCCAGGGCCTGGCCGCGCATCGGCTCCGCGCCCGGCCGGACCGTGTTGCGCTCGATCGTCGTGTTGTTGTTGGTGACGTTGCCGCCGTAGTTGTTCGTGATGCGTGTGTTGCGGATGTTCGTGATGTTGTTGATCACCGTGGTCGACTTCGTCACGTAGGTGGTGTGGTTGTACACCACGGCCGGACGCTGCCAGCCGCCGTGCCACGCCGGGCCTTCGGGGCGCGGTGCGCCCCAGTTCACGCCCCATGCGTGCCAGCCCCAGTCGTGATGCCCGAAGATCGCCGCGCCGACGGCGATGCCGATGCCAAACGTGATCACGCCGGCCGTGACGACTTCGCCGGTGCTGTAGACGGGTGGCCGATACACATAGCCTGGGTAGGACGAAACCGGCTCGCCGTAGACGACGGTCGGGTTGTACGACGGTACGTACACGACATCGGGCTGCGCGGGTTCGATCTCGATCGCCTGCTCGGGCGGCGGCACGATCGCCGGCCCGCTGTAGACCACCGGCGCGTCGGTGGCCGGCGTGTACCCCGCCGGCGCGGCTTGCGCGACTTGCGTGACCCGCATCTGGCCGCTCGAGCGCAGATGGCCGGATTTCTGCGCGCGCTGGCGCATCACCTGGATCGCATTCATCACGTCGGTCGGATCGTTGTAGTACGCCTGTCCGAGCGAGGTGGTCCAGGCCGGGTTCGACGCCATTTGCGACAGCACCGCGGGGAACGCGGTCAGCGCCTTGACGGACGGGTCCCACGGCTGCGCATCGGCGGCGCTCGCGAGCGCCTGGCCCTTCAACGACGGATTTTGCGTCACCCATGTATTGGCGGCCGCTATCTGGTCCGGATACGTTGCGCCCGCGAGCACCAATGCGACCAGCTTGTCGGGGAACAGCGCGATCGGCGCGACCATCTGATAGAGCTGGTCGGCACTCGGCGGCGTGTACGCGACGGGCGTCGACGCGGGCTGTGCCGCCGAGGCGGCGCTCGCATCGCTGGCCGGCGCGGCGGCGCTGCTTTCGTCGCGCTTGTTGCAGGCCGACAGGCCGAGCAGCGACACGATGACGGACGACGCGATCAGCGTCCTGACGGGGCGGTGTGCACGGGCATGGTTCATGTTGTTCGTTCGATGTGGTGACAGCGTTGGCAGGCACGCGGGCCGGGCGATCGGCTCGAACACCATGTCGCGACCGTCCGCGCAGGTTCCGGTGGCATCGGCCGGAGCGGGCGGCTGGATCGTGTTCGCATGGCGGTTGTCCCGCGACGAATCGATACCTTCAGTTAAACGCACGACATGCACGGAAGTTGTCGCGGTGTTGTGTAACAGTGTGTGTGCCTTGCAGTCCGTAAGCGAACAGGCGGGCGCGCGGTAACCGACGTGAAAGTTGTTTGCGCAACGATTGCAAGGTTGGGGGCAGGCGTGATGCTTGCTGCGCGAGGTGAGTGGGCACGGCATGCAAAAAACCCGCGAAGGTTGCGAGGCCTTCGCGGGTTTCTTCAACGCGGTTGAGTACGGCTGCGGCGCACGTGATGCGTTGCGCAACCGTACCCGGTTCGGTCAACGGCCCATCAGCGCGCGAAATCCGACGTGCTCTGGATGAACGTATTCAGCTTCGAGATGTTCACGCTGCCGAAGCCCGTCGTCGCATCCCAGCCGGCCTTCGCCTTGTAGCCGTAAGTGCCGCTGCCGTTGTTGCCGGACGTGACGTCGTGCAGCAGCGCCGCGTTGGTCGGGAAGTACTTGTAGATGCTCGACGCGGGGAACCCGAGCGCGTTGTTGTTGGCCGACTGCAGCCGCGCCCAGATGCCGGTGAAGATCGGCGCGGCGAGGCTCGTGCCGCCTTCGTTGTTCAGGTATCCCGAACCCCACAGCGTGTCCGACGTCTGGCCGTTCACGACGAGAATCGCACCCGTGCGCAGGTCGGCGTCGAAGCCGACGTCGGGCAGCGCGCGCTTGGTCGAGCCGGTGAGGGTCGACGATTGCCACGTCGGCGCGGCCTCGTACTTGCTGTACCCGCCGCCCGTCGACCACACGGTGCCCGGCTGCCAGCTCGGATCGTTCCAGACGATCTCGCTGTTGTACGCATTGGTCGACGTATTGGTGAACAGCGTCGTGCCGCCCACCGCGATCACGTACGGCGACGTGGCCGGCTCGCTCACCGTGTAGGTCGAGCGCGACGGCGTACCGCTCGCGCATTCGTACGCGCCGTGGTCGCCGGCGGAAACGGAGAAGGTTTGCCCTTGCGCGACCGCCTGCTTGAAGATGGTGTCGTCGGTTGCCTGCGAGCCGGTGCTGTTCGCGGACGATTCGCACACGCCGAGCGACACGTTGATCACCTTCGCGACGTTGTCGGTCACGGCCTTGTTGTACGCGGCCGTGATCGCGGTGAGCGTCATCGACGGCGCGACGTAGAACACGACCTGCTTCACGCTGCCGCCGGCCGCGCCGACGATCGACTGGCTGTCGAGGTTCCATTCGACGGTGCCGTCGGTGTCGGTGTACGAACTGCCGGCCGGGCCCGTCTTCACGATGCTGCTGCTGATCGTGCCGAGGCCGTTGTTCGCGGCGAACGTATTGAGGTCGCTCACCGTCTGCGACAGGTCGCCTTCGGAGATGATGCCGACCGTGGTCTGCGAGGCCGTGGGCGTGCCGTCGCCGCCGTAGATCGACGAGAACTCGGTCGGATTGTGCGGCACCGCCGACGCGCCGGCCGGGATCGTCAGGTTGCTGGTGTTGCCTTGCGGCTTGCTGCCCGCGCCCGTATGCACGAGCTCGACGTTCTGCAGGCCGAGCACCGAGCCGACGACGTTGCCGATCGCGTTCGGCACTTGCGCGGCGTCGGTGTTCGCATAGACGCTGCGGCCGTTGCGCGTGAAGCGCTTGAGGGTCGTGCGGAACGCGGACTGGACGGTGCCCGCGGTGCCGGACGCGGAGACCAGCAGCCGGTTCGGCGCGACCACGATATTCACGAAGCCGGCCTTGCGCAGGTGGGCGACGACGGAGGCGACCTGCTGGTCGGTCGGCGCATATTGCGCGGCGAATTGCGCCGGCGTGAGGAACTGCCGGTAGTGCGGCGAGCCGGGCGTATGCAGGTCGCGCAGGTACTGGTCGAGCTGGGCTTCGTTGCGCAGGTTCAGCCCGAGCACGATGTCCACCGATTCGCCGGGCGCCATGTCGATCGCGGAGGCGGCAGCGGCTGCCGTGCTCGCCGCGGGCGCGCCGGCCGTACCGGCTTCGTTCTGCTGCACGAGCGGCAGGAAGCCCTTGGTGTGCGTTTCCGTCCAGCCGGCCGCGGGCGCGGCATGGGCGGTCGCCATGCCGAACGTCGCGGCTGCTGCTGCGGCGAATGCGAGTTTGACGACGCGAATGTGCTTTTGATTCTTGTTTGCAACCTGATTCATTTGAATTACCCCTCCGGTTGAACAACGAACGGCACGAACAACAACGGTCGACAGCGGTGCGGGTCATGCACCGCCGCTTTCTGTCGCATGCGGGCGGATGGCACGGACGCGACAGGGCCTTTCGCCCGATCCGGAAAGCGGTTTTTCTCCGGAGGCGAAATACGGAAAACGCGGTAACGGGAAAGCTGCGCCGCAGGGCGGGGCAGTCGCGCCGGAGTCGGCGCGGGCGGGATTGCTAGAGCAACAGCTTCGTTGTCCTGCTCATTTGATTCGATCCTTCGGCCCGCTGCCGGATGGCAGCCGTCCATTGAAATGCATCGGGATACTGCACGCGCCGGCGGGCGAACGCATCATTCGGCGGCGCGTACTTCGGTGCAGCGGAAGCGAAAAAACGTGGAGCGGAATCGTTTGCGTGGCGGGCAATCCGTCGGATTGCTTGCATCGGACGGTATCAAGAACGAAAGCGCGGTGTCAAACTTTTTTTGATTATATGAAATAAAATTAAATCGGATAAACCGCAATGATTTTGAAAAGATCGGTGGCTTTTTGTAATGTTCGAAACCGGTAACGCAGGTAATACCGAAAGCGACTTCGCCGATCCTTTCCGATGCGTATTGAAACGGCTGTTCGTTATCGAGGAAATGTTCGAATCGCCGGCGCCTGTCGTTCGGTTACCTGAAGGTCTTCGACACACCGGAACAGCGCGTCGACATGCTGAAGCAGCGCGTCGCGCGAGGAAGCGTCCGCATCATCGGTGGCGAGCGCCTTGATGGCGTCGAGCCGCGTTTCGAGTTCGGCGAGGTGGGTGAGCGTGACGCGACTGCTGCTGGCGACGGTGGCCGTCGCATCGGAAGGATTCGTGGATTTCATCGAGTGAGTCATCGCATTGAAGTGGTCGATGAAGCGCGCGAGGTCGGCCGGGCAGCCGTCGCGGGAAACCGTGCGCGCCGACGGATCGCCGGCCACGATCCGGCCGGCGGTGTCCGCCATCGCGTCGAGCGTCGCGAGCATGCGGCGGAGCAGCCTGAACAGGTCGAACGCGGCGGCCAGCAGGCAGACGAACAGCGCCGTCGCCAGCACCAGGTAAGTGGACGCACTGCGGAGCATCGCGTCGGCGCTCGCGTCGTGCGGCAACGCGGCCGGCGCATGCAGTGCATGGACGACGAACGCAACGGTGCCGGCGAGCAACACGACGACGATCGCGGCGAGGCCGATCGTCTGCCCGATTTGCCGACCGGGCCTGACCGGCGGCGTCACTGCACGCCCCGCAGCCGGTAGCCGACGCCGCGCATCACTTCGGGCATGCCCGGTGCGCCGGCCTGTTCGAGTTTCTTGCGCAGCCGGCAGATGTGGCTGTCGACCGTGCGTTCCAGCGCGCTGACGTCGGCCATGCACGCGTCGAGCAATTCGCCGCGCGTGAACACGCGGCTCGGCGATCTCGCCATGTGCGCGAGCAGCCGGAACTCCGTCAGCGTCAGTGTGATCGGCACCTCGGTGCCCGCTGTGCGCACGCGGGCCAGATAGCTGTCGGTGTCGATCTCGAGGTCGCCGACGCGCAGCATGCGCAGGGTCGGCGGCGCGGCGGACCGGCGCAGGATCGCGCGCAACCGCGCGACGACCTCGGCCGGGTTGAACGGCTTGACGATGTAGTCGTCCGCGCCGGCGTGCAGTGCCTGCAGCCGGTCGAGATCGCGATCGAACGCGGTGAGGACGACGACGGGCGTGTTGTCGCGCCGTCGCAGTTCGGCGAGCACGTCCCAGCCGTTCTTCCGCGGCATTTTCACGTCGAGCAGGATCAGGTCGGGCTTCAGGTGCGGCTGCATGTCGAGCACCGCTTGCCCGTCGGCGACGCGGTAGGTGCGAAAGCCGTCGTGTTTCAGGTACGCATCGAGGATGTCCGAGATGTCGGGCTCGTCTTCTGCAATCAGTATCAGGGAATTCGTCATGGAGTGTGCCGTGCTGTGTCGAACAAGCGGGGCGGCTCGTTGCCGGGCCGGAGCGCACCGTTTCGCCACGCTGCCGCGCGGGACGGAACGGCGCCGTTCGTTCAGTTCTGCATCACGCGCTTCGACGGTGCGACGTCCTGGTCCGTCAGGCCGCCGCCGAGCGCCTTGTACAGCGCGACGGCATTGCCGAGCTCGCTGCGGCGCAGATCGAGCAGCGCCTGTCGTGCCGCATAGAGCTGCCGCTGCGAATCGAGCAGCTCCAGCCGCCCCTCGACACCCGCGCGATAACGCAGGTTCGACAGGTCGGCGCGGCGTTCGGCCGAGCCGACCACGCGCGTTTGGGCTTCGATCTGACGGCCGAAGGTTTCACGTCCGGCGATGCCGTCGGCCACTTCGCGGAACGCGGCCTGGATCGCGCGTTCGTACTCGGCGACCGCGCTGGACTTGCGCACTTCCGCGAGACGCAGCTCGGCACGCAGCCGCCCGCCCTGGAAGATCGGCACCGTGACCTGCGGCGCGAAGCTCCATGCGCGCTGGCCGCCGTCGAACAGGCTGCCCATCGCGGGGCTGAGGAAGCCGATCGACGACGTCAGCGACAGGCGCGGGAAGAACGCGGCGCGCGCGGCGCCGATGTCCGCATTCGCGGCGACGAGATTTTGTTCGGCCTGCTGGATATCCGGGCGACGGAACAGCAGTTCGGACGGCAAGCCGGCCGGCAGTTGCGTCATCACCGGTTGCTGCTGAAGCGGCAGCGGCTCGGGCAGATCCTTCGGCAGCTCGGTGCCGATCAGCAGGCGCAATGCATTGCGTGCCTGCTCGACGGCGCGCGTGCGCGCTTCGAGATCGGCCGTCGCGCTCGCGACCTGGCCTTCGGCCTGCGCGATGTCGACGCCGCTCGCCTGATGCGCTTCCTTCAGGCGGCGTGCGAGATCGAGCGACTGCTGCCAGTCGGCGAGCGTGCGTTCGGACAACTGGCGTTGCTCGTGCGCGAGGCGTTCCGCGAAGTACGCGTCCGCCACGCCGCCGACGAGCGAGATCTGCACCGCGCGGCGGCCGTGATCGGTCGCGAGGTAGCGCGCGAACGCCGCATCCGACATCGATTTCACGCGGCCGAACAGGTCGATCTCGAACGCGCTGATGCCGACGTTGACGCCGTACTGGTTCTGCGTCGCGCCGAACAGCGGCGGATTCGACTGCGTGTCGTCCGACGTACGCTGACGCGTGAAGCTCGCGCCGGCGCCGATCGACGGCAGGCGCGCGGCACGCTGGATGCCGTACTGCGCTTCGGCGGCCTCGACGTTCAGCGCGGCCACGCGCAGGTCGCGGTTGTGCTCGAGCGCGAGCTCGATCAGGCGTTGCAGGCGGCGGTCGCCGAACATCGTGCGCCAGCCGAGGTCGGCGGCGTTCGCGTCGGGATTGGCGGCAGCGGCGGCGGTGTAGGCCGTCGGCACCGGCATCGACGGTTTGACCAGCGTGGGCGCCAGCGAGCAGGCCGACAGCGCGAGGACGAGGGGAAGAATAAGCAATCGCATGGCATCAACCTTCCTGTTCGTGAGTCGGGGAAGCCGGCTGCTTGCGGGAAGCCCGCCATGCGCCGATACGCTCCTGGATACTCATCACGAACACAAAGAAAACAGGGACGAAGAAAATGGCCAGCACCGTGGCGGTCACCATGCCGCCGAACACGCCAGTGCCGATCGCGTGCTGCGTTTCGGCGCTGGCGCCGGTCGCGATCATCAGCGGCACGACGCCGAGGCCGAACGCGAGCGAGGTCATCAGGATCGGGCGCAGGCGCAGCTTCGACGCCTGCACGGCCGCTTCGATCAAGCCCTTGCCTTCCTCGCGCAACTGCTTCGCGAACTCGACGATCAGGATCGCGTTCTTCGCGGACAGGCCGATCACGGTGATCATCCCGACCTTGAAGAACACGTCGTTCGGCATCCCGCGCAACAGCACCGCACCGATCGCGCCGATCAGGCCGAGCGGCACCACGAGCATCACCGACAGCGGGATCGACCAGCTTTCGTACAGCGCGGCGAGCACCAGGAACACGACGATCATCGACAGCACCATCAGCATCGGCGCCTGCGACGCCGACTGGCGTTCCTGTAGCGACTGGCCGGTCCACTCGACCGCGAAGCCCGGCGGCAGTTGCGCGGCGAGCCGTTCCATCTCGGCCATCGCCGCGCCGCTCGACTGGCCGGGCGCCGCGTTGCCGGCGATACGCGCGGACGGATAGCCCTTGAAGCGCACCATCTGCAGCGGCGTGTCGGTCCACACGGGGCGCACCACCTCGGACAGCGGCACCATGCCGCCGGCCGCGTTGCGCACGTACAGCTTCATCACGTTGTCGATCTGCATGCGTGCCGGCGCGTCGGCCTGGATGATCACCTGCTGCATGCGGCCTGCGTTCGGGAAGTCGTTCACGTAGGTCGAACCCATCGCGGTCGACAGCGTGTCGCTGAGCGTCGTGAACGACACGCCGAGCGCCTGCGCCTTCGCGCGATCGATCTCGAGGCGGATGCTGGTGCCGGCCGGCAGGCTGTCGGGGTACACGCCGGTCACGACCTTGCTTTGCGCGGCGAGTTCGAGCAGCTTGACTTCCGCTGCCTTGAGCGCCGCCGCGCCCTGGTTGGCGCGGTCTTCCAGACGCATCGAGAAGCCCGAGCTGTTGCCGAGTTCGTCGATCGCCGGCGGCAGCAGGCTCATCACCGTGCCTTCGGTCACGCCGGCCATCGCCTGCTGCGCGAGCATGCCTTCCTCGATCGTCGACGCGCCGCCACGGTTTTTCCAGTCCTTCATCACCGACCAGTTGATCGCCGCGTTCGAGCCCTGGCCCGAGAAGCCGTAGCCGATCACGGAAATGCTCGACTGGATTGCCGGACGCGAAGCAAGATGCTTCTCCAGCGTCTTGACCACGTCGTGCGTACGCTCGGCGGTAGCGTCGGCGGGCAACAGAAAGCTGGTGATGAAGTAGCCCTGGTCTTCGTCCGGCAGGAACGACGACGGCAGGCTGCGGAAACCGAGCACCAGTGCACCCGAAATCGCGACGAACACCAGCATCACGCGGCCCGTGCGACCGACGAGGCGGCCGACGCGCGTCTCGTACCATTTCGTCAGGCGATCGAAGCGGCGGTTGAACCAGCCGAAGAAGCCGCGCTTCTCGTGATGACCCGCTGCGATCGGCTTGAGCATCGTCGCGCACAGGGCCGGCGTGAGCGTCAGCGCGAGCAGCGCGGAGAACAGGATCGACACGGCCATCGACAGCGTGAACTGCTTGTAGATCACGCCGACCGAGCCGCTCGCCATCGCCATCGGCAGGAACACCGCGGTCAGCACCAGCGTGACGCCGATGATCGCGCCGGTGATCTCCTTCATCGCCTTCGACGTCGCGTCCTTCGGCGACAGTCCTTCCTCGGCCATCAGGCGTTCGACGTTCTCGACGACGACGATCGCATCGTCGACGATGATGCCGATCGCGAGCACCATGCCGAACATCGTCAGCACGTTGATCGAGAAGCCGGTCAGCAGCATCACCGTGAACGTGCCGAGCATCGCGACCGGCGCGACGATGGCCGGGATCAGCGTATAGCGCACGTTCTGCAGGAACAGGTACATCACGAGGAACACGAGCACCATCGCCTCGAGCAGCGTGTGCAGCACTTTCTCGATCGAGATCTTCACGAACGGCGACGTGTCGAGCGGGATCGAGTAGCTCATGCCCGACGGCATCGACTTGCTCAGTTCGGCCATGCGGGCGCGGATCGCGTCCGCGGTCTTCACCGCGTTGGCACCCGGCGCGAGTTGCACGCCGGCGAGGGTGGCCGGCTTGTTGTTCTCGCGGCTCACGAACGTGTAGTTCTGCGAGCCGAGTTCGACGCGGGCGACGTCGCCGAGCACGACCTTCGAGCCGTCCGCATTCGCGCGCAGCACGACCTTCGCGAACGCTTCCGGTGTGGTGAGCTGACCTTGCGCGGTGAGCGGCACGGTCACGCGCTGGCCCGGCAGCGCGGGCAGCGCACCGAGGCTGCCCGGTGCGATCTGCACGTTCTGCTGCCCGATCGCGGTCGTCAGGTCGCTCATCGACAGGCCGAAATTGATCAGCTTCTGCGGATCGACCCAGATGCGCATCGCGCGCTCCGAACCGAACTGCAGCACACGGCCGACGCCGTCGATGCGCCGCAGTTCCTCGGAGACGCTGCGCGCCATGTAGTCGGCGAGCGCGCCTTCGTCGAAGCGGCCGTTGTCGGAGCGCAGGCTGACGATCATCAGGAACCCTGACGACGCGGATTCGACGATTAGTCCGTTCTGACGCACGGCGGCGGGCAGGCGCGGCTCGACCGACTTGATCTTGTTCTGCACGTCGACCTGCGCCATCTCCGGATTAGTGCCGGGCTTGAACGTCACGGTGATCTGTGCCTGGCCCGAGGTATCGGCCGACGATTCGAAGTACAGCAGGTTCTTGACGCCGGATAATTCGCGCTCGATGAGGCTCAGCACGCCGTCGTTCATCGTCTGCGGCGTGGCGCCCGGGTAGCTCGCGGTGATCGTGACAGACGGCGGCGCGACCGACGGGTAGCGCGCGACCGGCAGTTGCGGGATCGCGATCAGCCCCGTCAGGATGATGAAGAGCGCGATCACCCACGCAAACACCGGGCGTCGGATAAAGAATTCAGCCATGGCTGGAGGCTCCTCGTGACTCAGTGCGCGGACGCGGTGGCGACCGCGTCAGGCGACTTCCAGTCGGTTGCGGCAGCCGGTGCGCCGTCGGTCAGGCGCTCCATGCCTTCGACGACGATCTTCTGACCGGCCTGCAGGCCCGATTTGATCCGATAGCTGCGGTTCGTCAGTTCGCCGACCTCGACCGCTTTCAGACGAGCGGTACCTTTCGCGTCGAGCACCCACACCTGCGGCTTGCCGCCGGCGCGCACGATGGCCTGTTGCGGCACCATCACGGCGTTGGCGTAGTGCGCGCGCGGAATCCGGGCACGCACGTACATGCCCGGCAGCAACTGGCGTTTCGGGTTGTCGACCAGCACGCGCAGCAGCACGTCGCCGGTGCCCGGATCGACGTTGACGCCCGAGAACAGCATGCGGCCGCGCACGTCGTAACGCGTGTCGTCGTCGCGCAGCACGTCGACCGGCAGGCCGTTGCCGTCCGACGCTTGCGGCTGCGACGCGAGCGCGTCGCGCAGCGCCTCGAGCGAGGCGGCCGGTTGCCGCACGTCCACGTAGACCTGGTCGATCTGCTGGATGCGCGCCATCGGCTGGCTGTCGCTGCTCGACACCAGCGCGCCTTCGGTCACGAGCGCCTGGTCGATGCGGCCGGCGATCGGCGCTTCCACGGTCGCGAACTTCAGGTCGAGCTGGCGGCGCGCGAGCGTCGCGCGGGCCTGCGCGACGTCGGCCGCGGCCTGGTCGCGTTGCGATACGGCGTCGTCGTACACCTGGCGGCTGATCGCGTCGGCCTCGACGAGCGGCTTGAAGCGCGCCGTCTGCACCTTCGCGCGCTCGAGCGCGGCCTGCGCACGCTGCAGCGAGGCGGCAGCCGTGTCCATCTCCGCCTTGAACGGCGCCGGATTGATCTGGAACAGCGGCTGGCCGGCGCGCACTTCGGTGCCTTGTTCGAACAGCCGGCGTTGCACGATGCCGCTCACCTGCGGCCGGATCTCGGCCACCCGCACGGCCGCGACGCGGCCCGGCAGGTCTTCGGTCACGTCGACGCGCGTGGCGGCCACCGTCATGGCCGCGACCGGGGTGGCCGGGGCGGCGGCCTGCTGCTCGGACGGTCCGCACCCCGCCAGCATTGCCGCCACCAGCGCGCATACGGCACCGTGGCAGCATCGTTTCTGATTCTTCATAGCGACTCCAGGAAGCGCAGGCAGCCCACTGCCTGCTTTGACGGGGCGGAGTGTGCTTGGATTAGTTGGGGGCTTTGATGCGGAAAGATGGAGATTCGATGGAGGCGGCGAAAGGCGCCGAAAGGAGGGGATGAGCCGAAGCGGAATGCTCGGACGAACAGGGTGCGGCGCGGTGTCGGGCGCGCGGTGTTTCGGCTCGATGCGCGTGTCGGCTCGCGCTGGTGGTTAAAGATCGAGCCGGCAGGGGGACCGGGGGAACTGCACGACGAGGCGCGGTGCGTCTGCAGCTGGCTGGCCATGACGGGGCCGCTGGGCGCACACGTGCACGACATGGCGCCGGCATCGCGCGATGGCGACGTGGATCGGGTCAGCGAATGGGGCGCGCCATTTGACGCGCGGGCGCGCTACGGTTTGGCGCCGGCATTTCGCAGGGCGTCCGCCGCATACGTGTTGTCGTGCGTCAGCGCGAGTTGAAGCAGCGACTGGCCGCGCCGGTCGACATGGTTCGGATTCGCGCCATGCGCGACGAGCAGCGGAATCAGCTCGAAGCGGTTGAACAGCGTCGCGAACCCCAGCGCGGTTTCGCCGGCGCCGTTCGTCTGGTCGATCGGGCAGCGCGTGTCGATCAGGCGTCGCGCGATGTCGGGCTCGTTCCGGAAGAGGGCGCCCATCAGCGCCGTGTTGCCGTGACGATCGCCGACGCACGCATCGGCGCCGACCGACAACAGGTAGTCGAGCGCCGCGGGCTGGCCGTCGTACGACGCGAGAATCACGGCCGTATAGCCGTGGCTGTCGGTGGCGTCGACCGGATAGCCGGCATCGTGCAACGCGCGCAGGATATCGACGCGGCCGACGCGCGCGGCGTCGAACCAGTCGCCGTCATAGCGGCGCAGCGCGGCAGGGTCGGCCTTGCCGTACGTCGGCTGGTCGGGCAGGTGCGCGCAGCCGGCGAGCGCGGCCAGCGCGAGCGCTGCCACGGCCGCACGGATCGTGTGGGGGAAGCGTTCGGATCGCATGAGGGTGTCCTGATGAAGTGGCCGGGCCGACGTGCGCGGCGCGTGTCGCACACGTCGGCAGCGACCGGAGTCGCGGGGATCAGTTGTCGCTCAGCTTCGCCGCGAGCGATTGCACTTGCTGGACGTTCGCGTGAACGGCCTGTGCGAGACGCGTACCGTAGTCTGCGTCGGCCTTGTAGAAGTACGACAGCATCGCGTACTGGTTCTGCGCATTCTTCACCTGGCCGAGGTCGCCGGACAACGCGGTGACGAGGTCGTCCTTGTCCTGCTGCGACAGGCTACGGTAGTACTCGCCCGCCTGACGGAACGGCAGCTTCTTGCGGATCGCTTCCTGCTGCGTCGTGCCGCTGAGCGTCATGCGGACCGACTTGTACTGCGGGTCCTGCGCGAGTTCGTTCAGCGTCGACGGTTCGTAATTCACCTCGCCCTTGCGGTCGCCGGCGTTCATCTTGCCGTCCTGGTTGTTGTTGACGACCGGCACAACGGGGCGATTGATCGGCAAATCCATGTAGTTCGCGCCGAGCCGGTACATCTGCGTGTCGGCGTACGCGAACAGGCGATCCTGCAGCATCCGGTCCTCGGACGGCTCGATCCCCGGCACGAGGCGCGACGGTGCGAAGGCCGATTCCTCGGTCGACTGGAAGTAGTTGTCGGGCACGCGATTGAGCGTCATCGTGCCGATCTTGCGTTCAGGCACGCCGGTCCACACCTTCGTATCGTCGAGCGCATCGAAGTCGAAGCGGTTCAGATCCTTCGGCGTGAGCACCTGCACGTACAGGTCCCACTTCGGGAAATCGCCCTGTTTGAGCGCGCCGTACAGGTCGTTCGTCATCAGGTTCCAGTCGCGGCCGATCGACGCGGGGATTTCTTGCGGGCGCAGGCCGTGCACGCCTTGCTGGCTCTTCCAGTGGAACTTCACGTAGTGCACGTCGCCTTGCGCATTGACGAACTTGAACGCATGCACCGCGAAGCCGTCCATGCGGCGATACGAATCGGGCATGCCCTCGTCCGTGTACAGCCGCGTCAGCATGTGGGTCGCTTCGGGCGTGTGCGCGAAGAAGTCGAACGCGAGGTTCGGGTCCTGCACGCCGGTCACGGCGCTCGGCTTGTTCGCGTGCACGAAGTCGGGGAACTTGATGCCGTCGCGAATGAAGAACACCGGCCAGTTGATGCCGACCATGTCCCAGTTGCCCTGCTGCGTATAGAACTTCACCGCGAAGCCGCGCGGGTCGCGCGCCTGCTCGGGCGAGCCGCGATAGCCCATCACGGTGGAGAAGCGCACGAATACGGGGGTGCGGGTGCCCGGCGTGAAGACTTTCGCTTTCGTCAGGTCGGAGATGTCGGCGCTCGGCACGAACTCGCCGAATGCGCCGGTGCCGCGCGCATGCACGACGCGCTCGGGAATGCGTTCGCGATCGAAGCGCTGCAGTTTCTCGATGAGCGCGGAATCCTGCAGCAGCACCGGGCCGGCGGGGCCGGCCGTCTGCGAATTCTGGTTGTCGCCGACGGGCGCGCCGGTGTCGCGCGTGAGTTCGGCGGCGTACGGAGAGGCGGAGAGTGCCACGCAGATTGCGGCGACTGCGTGCCGCAGCACGCGATGGGAAGATGAGGACATGACGATGGAACTCCTTGAATCCGATCGGTGGTGGGGAAGCCGACTGAATTAGAAGAGATCGTCAGACGATTGGCTAATTGATATTCGATATGTTTTCGATAGCCGTGGGGTCGATGCGGCGCGAGCTCGTTCGTTGCGCAAGAAACGAAGCGGGATTGTTGCGCGCGCAATGAGTTATTGCTGGATTGTTTCAACGAGCATGATGCATTGGTCGTGCATGATTTGCGGCGGTGCGTCAACCGGCGCTCGTCTGCCAGCCGAGCCCGAGGCTCTTCTGCACCGACACGTAGTTCTTGATCAGTTCGGCCTGCCCGGCGATCACGTTCTGCTGCGCGGCGAACGCTTCACGTTGCGTATCGAGCAGGTCGATCATCGACGCGACGCCCGCGCGATAGCGCTGGTCCATCAGCGCGCGCGAATGAACGGCCGACGTCTGCACCTTCGTCAATGCGACGACGTGCTCGCGCTGATGCCCGTAACGCTGCAACGCGGTGTTGGCATCCTGTAATGCACCGAGCACGGCCTTCTGATAATTCGCCTCCGCTTCATCGCGCGATGCTTCTGCCGCGCGTACCGCGCCACGCGTGCGTCCGAAGTCGAGAATGTTCC
Source organism: Burkholderia sp. E168m22 (assembly GCF_001319805.1). Taxonomy (NCBI): domain Bacteria; kingdom Pseudomonadati; phylum Pseudomonadota; class Betaproteobacteria; order Burkholderiales; family Burkholderiaceae; genus Burkholderia; species Burkholderia sp. E168m22. The sequence goes on along the minus strand of NZ_BBSK01000101.1, from coordinate 20,508 downwards.
ATTGCAGGTACGGCGCACCGACCCACGTGAAATTCTGCTTGCGGAACAGATGGCCCGGGTCCGTCGCGCTGAAGCCGAGATCGCCGAGCAACGTCACCTTCGGAAAATAGTCGGCGACATGCTCGCCGATCTGCGCATTGCTGGACGCAAGCCGGCGTTCGGCCGCGCGAATATCGGGGCGCTGTTTCAGCAGCGTGGCCGGATCGCCGATCGCGACGCTGCCGGGCAGCGTCGGCAATGCCGCGTCCGGGGTCGACAGCGCGGCGTCGAGCGCGCCCGGCGCGCGGCCCGTCAGGATCGCGAGCCGGTCGAGCGATTCGGTCACCTGGGCGTCGAGCGGGATCAGCGACGCGCGCGTGTTCTCGACCTGCGTCGTCAGTCGCTCGATGTCGGCATCGGCCGCGACGCCGCGCGCGCGGCGCTGCTGCGTCAGTTCGAGCATCTGCTGTTGCAGTTGCGCGGTGCGCTTCGACAACGCAAGTCGTTGCTGCTGGTCGCGCAGGTCGACATACGCATTCGCGACTTCGGCCGCGATCGACACCTGCGTGTCGGCGAGATCGGCATCGACCGCTTCGGCCTGGGCGGATGCGGCTTCGACCGCGCGGCGCGTGCCGCCGAACAGGTCGATTTCCCACGTCGCGTCGAAGCCCGCCGAATAGAGTTGCAGCGGCCCCGAGCCGCCGAGCGACGGCGACGTGCCGCCCGATTGCTCCGAGCCGTTCGACGGCAGCAGCGAGCCGAGCGCGCTGACGTCCGGCTCGCGCATGCGGATGGCCGCGACGGTGGCCGACGATTTCGGCATCTGCGCGGCGCGCTGTTGCGAGAGCTGTGCGCGTGCCGCGCGCAAGCGGGCCTGCGCGGCGTGCAGATCGGGGTTGTACACGAGCGCGGCGACGATCAGCGCGTCGAGCTGGCGATCGTTCAGTGCATGCCACCACGCGCTCGGTGCGGGCGACGCGGTGTCGACGCCAGTGGCCGGCGCACGCACGAAGGTCGATGCATCCGGTGCGGCGGGCGCGCCGTGGTAGTCGGGGCCGACCGTGCAGCCGGCGAGCAGGCACGCGGCCGCACACAGGGTGAGCGCGGGGCGGCGGGGCAGGGAGAAGGGTTTCATCGCGTATGACGGGTCAATGGCCGGACGACATCGGTTGCGGCCCGCGCGGCGTTCTCAGCAGCAGCGCGAGCGGCACGCAGGCGAGCAGCGCGAGGCCCAGCAGATAGAAGGTTTCGGAATAGGTCATCACGACGGCCTGGATCTGGATCTGCTGCGCCAGCTGACCGAGGGCGCGCAGGTTCGAATACGCGAGATCGCCGGTGTGCGCGAACCAGTTGGCCGCATAGGCCGACAGGCGATCCTGCCCGATCAGCGAGTTCGCGGTCACCGATTCACGCAGCGCGGCCGTATGGAAAGTCGTGCGCCGGTCGATCACGGTGCCGATGATCGCGAGCCCGATCGAGCCGCCGAGGTTGCGCGCCATGTTGTAGAGCCCGGCCGCATCGCCCGAGTCTTCGCGCGCGACGGCCGCCATCGACGCCTGGTTGAGCGGCATCATCGCGAGCATCTGCGCGAGGCCGCGGATCAGTTGCGACCATACGAAATCGTGGCCCACGCTCTGTGCGGTCAGGCTGATGTCGAGCATGCAGCTCAGGCAGAACAGCAGCAGCCCCGTGATCACGAGGATGCGGAAATCGACCTTGCCGAGCAGGCGCGGCAGGATCGGCATCACGAGAAAGGCCGGCAACCCCGACAGCAGCATGATCGCGCCAGCCTGTTCCGCGTTGTAGCCGGCGACGATCGCGAGGAACTGCGGCAGCAGGTAAGACACGCCGTACAGCCCGGCGCCGACCGCGGACACGATCACGATGACGCTCGCGTAGCGCGGGTTGCGCATCAGCGACAGCCGCATGATCGGCCGCTTCGCGAAGCGCTGCGACAGCGCGATCAGGACCATCCCGATGAACGACACGATGCTCAGCGTGACGATCATCTGCGATTCGAACCAGCGTTCGCGCTGGCCTTCCTCGAGCACGACGGTCAGCGAGCTGAGGCCGATCGCGAGGCCGAGGATGCCGAGCCAGTCCGCGTTGAAGAATGCGCTCCATTGCGGGCGGTCCGACGGCAGGCCGAACACCAGCAGGGCCATCAGCAGCAGGCACACCGGCAGGTTCAGGAAGAAGCACCAGCTCCAGTTCACGTTTTCCGCGAGCCAGCCGCCGAGCACGGGGCCGAACAGCGGCCCGAGCAGCACGATCAGGCCGAACAGCGTCATCCCGACCGGCAACTGCGACAGCGGCAATCGCGTGCGGATGATCGTCTGCGCGGTCGGAATCAGCGCGCCGCCGGTGAAGCCCTGGCCGATCCGGCCCGCGATCATCATCGGCAGCGAATGCGACCAGCCGCACATCATCGAGAATGCGATGAACAGCGCGGAGTTCGTCAGCAGGAAATTGCGCAGCCCGAACACGCGCGTGAGCCAGGCGGCGAGCGGGATCATCACGATTTCCGACATCAGGTAGCCGGTCGAGATCCACGTGCCTTCGGTGCCGGTCGCGCCGATTTCGCCCTGGATCTGCGGCAGCGCAGAATTCGTGATCGAGATGTCGAGCGTTGCCATCAGCGCGCCGAGCGCGCCGGCCGCGACCGCGATCCAGTCGGTCACGCTCGCGCGGCCTTCATGCGGCGGCAGGGGGATCGTGGCGGGCGTATCAGCCATGATGCTGCTCGTCGCGGGCCGAGCGCGTATCGACGTCGACCGTCACCGACAGCCCGGGCAGCAGCATGCGTTGCGCGCGGGCGTTCGCGGCGAGACGGATGCGCACCGGCACGCGCTGGACGATCTTCGTGAAGTTGCCGGTCGCGTTCTCGGGCGGCAGCAGCGCGAACTGCGCGCCGGTGCCGGGCGCGAAGCTGTCGACGACGCCGGACAGCGGGCCGTCCGGCAGCGCATCGACGTGCAGCTCGACGGGCTGGCCGATGCGCATGTTGCCGATCTGCGTTTCCTTGAAGTTCGCGACGAGGTAGATCGAATCGACCGGCACGACGGTCAGCAGGCGCGTGCCGGGCTGCACGTATTGCCCGACGCGCACCGTGCGATCGCCGACGCGGCCCGCGAGCGTGCTGCGCACGATCGTATTGTCGAGGTCGAGCTGCGCCTGCGCGGCGCTGGCCTGCGCGGCCTCGAGCTGCGCGCGCGCCTGCTGGAGCTGCGCGGTGAACGACGCGATCTGCGTGCGTGCGGCGGCGATCGACGCGTTGTTCGCGGCGAGTGTCGCCGCCGCCTGGTCGCGCGTGCTTTTCAGATCGGCCACGCGTTCGTGCGTTTCGGCGCCGGTCGCCGCGAGCGGCGCATAGCGCGTGTACTCGTCGCTTGCGTGCTGCGCGTTGATGCGCGACACCTTCGCCTGCGCGTCGGCCTGCTCGAGATTCGCGCGCTGCTGGCTGATGTCGGCTTCGGCGCGCGCGATATCGGCGCGGCGGGCGTCGACGGTCGCCTGCGCTTGCGCGAGCGCCACCTGGTACTGGCGGACATCGAGCCGCACGAGCGGATCGCCGGCCTTCACGGGCTGGTTGTCGCGCACGTAGACGTCGGTCACGTAGCCGGCGACCTTCGGTGCGGCGGTCATGCTGTCCGCCTGCAGGTACGCGTCGTTGGTGCTTTCGATGAAGCGGCCGACCGTCCACCAGCGGCCGAGCCAGACCGCGCCGCCGACGGCCGCGAGCACGGCGACCACGAGCAGGATGCGCCGCCTCGTTCCGCCGTTGCCGTTGCGCGGCGTTGTTTTGTTTTCCTGACGATCTGCTTTCTGTGGCGGGTCTTGTGGCGTCGACATGCGTGATCCAAATTATTCCAAGTGGAAGAATTATTCCAGTTGATAAAATTGTGTCAAGTAGAATGTGGATCGATCGAATGACGAGGAAGGCATGAACGAAGCGAAGAAGCTGCGCCGCACGTCGGCGGGCGGCTACGCGCGCGGCGACGAGACGCGCCAGCGGATCATCGAGGCGGCGATCGAACTGTTCGGCGAACGCGGGTTCGCGGGCGCGTCGACGCGCGAGATCGCCGCGATGGCGGGCGTGAACGCGCCGGCGCTCCAGTACTACTTCGAGAACAAGGAAGGCGTGTACCGCGCGTGCGTCGAGACGATCGCCGAGCACGGCTGGCAAGTGTTCGCGCCGGCGGTCGGCCATGCGCGGGCGATGCTCGACGGCCATGCGAGCGTCGATGCGCTGATCGATGCGTTCATCGGGCTGCTGCGTGCGCTGTCGGACCGGATGTTCACCGCGCCGAAGACGATGAACCAGCGGATGTTCTTCGCGCGCGAGCAGGGCGGCCAGGAGCCGGCGAGCGCGAGCGAGATCCTGATGACGCGCATGCGCAAGCCGCTGAACGACGTGAGCGCGGAATTGATCGGCCGCATCACGGGGCGGCCGGCCGACGATCCCGTCACGCGGTTGCGCGCGCTGAGCCTGTTCGGACAGATCACGGTGTTCCACATCGCGCAGCGTTCGGCGCTGCAGTTGCTCGAATGGGAGGCGTTCGAGGGCGAGCGCGCGGCGCTGGTGACCGACACGATTGCCGACCAGACGCGCGTGCTGCTCGAGCAATGGCATGCGCAGCGCGATGCGCATGCCTCCAGCGCGGAATCCGCTGCAAAGCGGGCGCAGGGTGCCGCGGCGAAACGACGTGCGGCGAAGCCGGGGGCGGTTCCGCCCGCCGCGAAAAGCACGACGCGCGTGAAGAAGCCTGCCGCGCGTTGAGCGCGGCGGGTCACCGGCTGGGGGCGATCAGCCTGGCTTGCGCTCCGCTCCGTCGGGCGATGGCGACGGCGCTGCCGTCTCGGCGGCATTCCGCGTGTCGGGGCGCGGGTCGTTTTCCTCGCTGCCGACCGGCCGCGATCCGTCCGCATAGGCGACGACGCTGCGCTGCGGATTGGCGATCCGGATTCCGCGTTCGCGGAACGTTTCCGCGATCCGCCGGTTGAATTCGCGCTGCACGCCCCAGCGTGCCGAGTCCGTACATTGCATCTGCCCGGCCAGCGCGAGCGCCGCGCCGTCGACCTGATCGATACCCCAGTAGCTGAAGTCCGACAGGATGCCGTCGTGGTATTTCGGATCGTCGCGCAACGCGGCGCCGATTTCCTTCAGCGTCGCGATCGCGCGGTCGATGTCCTCGCCGTACGCGATGCTCACCTTGACGGCCGCGTTGCCGAGCCCGCGATTCGTGTTGTTGACGGTCGTCACCGAGCTGAACGGGATCGTGTACAGCGACCCGTCGCCGGCGCGCAGCCGCACCGTGCGGATCGACAGGTATTCGACCGTGCCCGACACGCCGGCGAGCGTGACCCAGTCGCCGACCTGCATCGCGTTTTCCATCAGCAGGAAGATCCCGGTGATGAAATCCTGCACGAGCTTCTGCGACCCGAAACCGAGCGCGACGCCGAAGATGCTGGCGCCGGCCAGCAGCGGGCCGACGTTGACGCCGAGCTCGCTGAGGCCCGTCAGCACGACGACGAGCGCGATCATCACGAACAGCAGCGAGCGCAGCATCGGCAGCAGCGTGCGCAGCCGCGCGGCGCGCACCAGGTTGCCTTCGCGCGTCCAGCGCTGCAGCCGGCGCTCGATCGCGATGTTGGCCGCCTCCCACACGACGAGCGCGACGATCGCCGCGATCGCGATCGTCACCAGCGCGGACGCGAGCCGGTGGCCGATCGTGCCCGTCTCGAACGCGCGGAAGATCGGCACGCCCCAGATCTGCAGCAGCAGCACGACGGTCACGATGCCGATCGCCCCCGACACGATCTGGCGCAGCAGCGGGTAGTAGCGGTACGCGTGCAGATGAACGAGCGTACGGTCGTCGTCGCGGCGCTGGAACAGCCGCGCGAGCGCGCCGAACACGACGATCGACACCATCCGCATCGCGATCATCACGGCGATCGAGCGGCCGCCGAGCGTGATCAGCACGCGATAGCCGTTGTGGACGTCGAGCGCCCACACGAACCACAGTGCCATCACGATGAAGACCGACACGGGCGCCCACGCGTCCGCGAGCGCGTTGCCGACGACCGTGAAGGCCGGACGATCCGCGCCGGCGGCACGAATCCGTGCCGCGACCGGCCGGCGACACTGCAGGATCAGCACCGAGATCATCACGTGCCCGACGAGGGCGACGGCCTTCAGCAGCGCGACATGGCCGGCTTCGCTCAGGCCGAAGTTCGCGGCAATCTCGACGGCCGCCGTGCACGCGCCGACCACGATCACGATCCGTGCGATCGAGCGTTGCACGAAATCGGCCCATGCGTCGCTGATATGCAGCAGCCGCAACTGCCGCGCATCGGGCTGGAAGAACAGCCGGCTGACGATCGTGATGAGTCGGCAGATCACGTAGGTGTCGATCAACGCTTCGAGCGCGGCTTCGATCGGCGTGTCTGCTTCGACGAGCACCGACATCGTCAGGCTCGCGACGCCGACGAACACGAGCAGCGGCACCGCGCGCAGCGCGAGACTGACGAGTGCGCGCGGCATCCGCTGCAGCAGCGTGGTGTGCCGGCGGGCGTGGCCTCGGCTTTGCGAGGATGCGGGGGTGGCGCCTGCGGTGTCTGCGGCTGCGGTGTCGGGTGGGGTGGACGTATCGGGCGGCGGCGCGTGGACTTCGTCCGACGCGGCGGAATCGGATGCGGTGTGGCGCAACGTGTCGGCGCGGCGCGCGGCCACCGTGGCCAGCGCGCGTCGCAGCAGCCGCTTCGCGAGCCATTCGACGATGAGCGCAGGCAGCAGTACCGCGACGAGGATGCCGAGCGTGCGAGTGAGATCCGCGCGCTGGTCGGCGCTGACGAGCTTGTCGTGCCACCAGCTTCCCACCGAACCGATATCGAGCAGCGAGCGCAGCGATTCCTGCAGCGCGTTGCCGATCTGCGTGGCCCAGCGCGATCCCTGGCGGACGAGCATCGAGGCGAGCCCGTTCGACGTGAGCGCGGCCGGCGCCGCGGCAGCCGAGGCGCCGCTGGTGGCAGGCGCCGCGCTGGCCGGCACGGCGGGCGCGCTCAACGCGCCGACGGCCGCGATCGCGCGCAGCGTCGTTTCGACCTGCGCGCGATCGCGCGGGTTTTCGAGCACGTTCAGTGCCTGCCGCGCCTCTTGTGGCGTCAGTGCGGGCGCGGCGCCGGAGGCGGCCGACGCGGCGGCCGGAGCGGGAGCGGCCGCGTGGGCGGCCGACACGACGGCGGCGAGCAGCCAGCCGAGGAGGATATGTCGCATGGAGTGGGCATGCGGGTGCGTCTCGTCACGCGGCCCGCGAGGCTGAATGATGGACGGAAGTTAACATGATTGCGATCGCGACCGAATAGTTCCGTCGCCGGCTATTCGGATCGGGCATGAGCGGCGCGACGCGGGTGTCCTGCGTTCCCGATCGTAAGGCGTCTGTAACGCGTGCTTTCCGATGCCGATGGGCGAAGCGTCACCCGATGAGCGTTCGTCCGGTCTCGTTCCACGCTGGCATCACGTCAGGTGAATTCGGATTCCTATGAATCAGGCCGGATCGTCGTGAAATGCCGGCAAGACGTGCGCCGCGATTTCTTCGATGACGTCGCGCACGGGCCGGTCCGATCCGGGGTTCAGCGTGACATGGTGCGTTCCCGCCGTGCGCATGTCCCGCAGGATATCGGCCAACGCATGGCGCCCGGTTGCATAACCGAGCGGCAGCGCGGTGGCGGGCGTATCGGGATGTGCGGCGAGGTCGAGCCGCATCGATACGCCGAACGCGCGAAATTGCGGCGACGCGAGCCGGTCGACCGCCGCGCGCCACATCGAATAGCGGGCGCGCTGCGTATCCGGATCGCGGTGATAGGTCATCCAGCCGATCGAATGGCGGGCAATCCAGTCGACGCTCTGTCCGCCCGAGCCGACCGCAAGCATCGGCACCGCGTCGCCGTCGCGCGGCAGCAGCGTGAATTCGGGCGCATCGGGCGGCGCCTGGTCGGGCAGCACGCGCGACGGCGCGCCGAGCGCGGCCGCGACGACGTCCCAGTGCGCGCGATAGCGGTCGCGCCGGGTTTCCGCGTCGACGCCGAACGCCGCATATTCGGGCGGCCGGTCGCCGGAGCCGAGCCCGAGGATGAAGCGTCCGCCCGACAGCGTCGCGACCGACAGCGCACCTTTCGCGATATGCAGCGGATGGCGCAGCGGCAATACGATCGCGCCGCTGGCGAGCGCGATCCGGCGGGTGCGCGACGCCAGTGCGCCGAGCAGCACCCACGGGTCGAGATGGCCGACCGGGTCCGGATAGTCGGCGCTGTTCAGCGGCACGTCGCGAATCCACAGCGCGCGAAAGCCGAGTGAATCGGCCAGCGCCGCGAGTTCGAGTTGTTCGTCGAAGTCCGCGACGATGTGGCCGCTGCGAAGCAACGGAAGCGTGAGGCCGATCGACAGCCGCCCGTCAGCAAAGACACGCTGCGCGACGTCGGGGCGGGCGGGAACGGTTGGGGGCATGGCGAATCCTTGAAGGCGAGGCAGGGCGAACGCACAGTGTTCCGTGTCCGAATGCTAGCGTGTTTGCGCGATGCCCGAGCGGGACGGCGCCGCGCTGCGCTAAACGACCTGCGGCGTCGTGCCACGCAACACGAGCCCCCCGCGTGACGCCACGCGTCGCGATGCGCGGTGGTCGCGGTCGGTGCCGTAGAACGGCATGCGTGTGCGAAGCGACGGCGAGTGTGATCACGGCGAGGGTGGGTTCGGGGCGGGCGGCGGCGAGCCGCGGGAAAGGGCAAGGCCGGCGCACGCATCCGGTCGAGGCGCGTCGCCAGCTGTGAGGCGATTGTAAGGCGACTGCCCGTCCCACGCAGAGCCGACGCGACGATGCCAATTGGTCTGGCGGCGCGTTTCAGTTTCGAAACGTTCGCGCTTTCTGACGGGGTGCGATGGCTACCCGCGGCCCGGCATGTGCCCGCGAGGCCTTGCGGCGTGAAGCATGGTGCGCTCCTTGCATGGTTATATGGGCCGTGAGCGCGATCGCGGGTGTTGTCGACCCGGCAATCGCTTCAGTGGGTCGGATGTATCGGAGACGGGGACAAGAGAATGAAAAAAGACCGAAACGCAACGCAGCGTGTTGCAAACATGAATCGCCGACCTGCCCGGGTATTCGCTTCGCCATTGATTGCGGCGACGTGAGCGAGCGGCTTTCCGTTCCATCCGAGCAATCAGGTTCGTTCTGAACGACGACGTGCAGCCGTGACGCACGAGGCCGACCCGTGCCGGTCGGCCGTCGGGGATGCACCACGAACGCAGGCGGATGGCCCCTGGCCTGGATCCCGGAATCGTCATGCCATGGCGCAACGCATGGCGCCGCGCGGCGAATGCGTTTGCATGCCGCGCATCGTGTCGGCGTGACGAGCCAGCGGCACAGGACCGGGCCGGGACAGCCGGTGACGCGCCGATGTGCGCGGCAGCGAGGAACACGTGGAGTCCGGGGAGCGTCCGTCGATCGCGGCATGACGGACGTCGCAATATTGTGCTGTCAGTTGATCCACTACCCCGATGGATCAATTGTTGAAGCGCCCGTCGCCGAGCGGCGACGGGCGTCTTTTTGCGTGCGACGGCTCGTCGTGGCGGCGGCCCGCCCGATCGCACGGCGTTCTGTATCATGTGCTGGCGTGCCTGGCTGCCCGTGCGGGCGCACGGCCTGCCGGCGCGACCGATCACGTTGCCAACATGAACGACAAAGCCTTGCCCGATTCCTCCCTCGCCGACGCCGATCCGGCCGCGCTCGATGCGCTGCAGACCTTCGTCGAGCGTCATCCGCGCCTGCTCGTGCTGACCGGCGCGGGCATCAGCACCGATTCCGGCATTCCCGGTTATCGCGACCGCAACGGCCAATGGATGCGCTCGCCGCCGATCCAACTCCAGGAATTCCTCGGTTCCGATGCCGCGCGGCGCCGCTACTGGGCGCGCAGCATGATCGGCTGGCCGGTCGTCGGCCGCGCGCGGCCGAACGGGTCGCATGTCGCGCTGGCGCGGCTCGGCGACGCAGGGCGAATCGAGCGCCTCGTCACGCAGAACGTCGACGGCCTGCATCAGCGCGCGGGCAGCGACGACGTGATCGAACTGCACGGCGGCATCAACGGCGTGACCTGCCTCGAATGCGGCGCGCATCACGCGCGAGCGACGATTCAGACCGTGCTCGAAGCCGACAATCCCGAACTGCTGGGCGCGCAGGCCGAGCCCGCCGCGGACGGCGACGCGCATCTGGAATGGGCCGCGCTCGATACGTTCCGCGTTCCGGCGTGCCCCGCGTGCGGCGGCTTGCTGAAGCCTGCGGTGGTGTTCTTCGGCGAGAACGTGCCGCGCGAGCGCGTGGCGCTGGCGTCGCAGGCGCTCGATGCGGCCGACGCGCTGCTCGTCGTCGGCTCGTCGCTGATGGTGTATTCCGGCTACCGCTTCTGCGTGTGGGCGCAGGCGCAGCACAAGCCGGTTGCCGCACTCAATCTCGGCCATACGCGCGCCGACCCGATGCTGACGCTGAAGGTCGAGGCGCACTGCGCGCCCGCGCTCGACGCACTCGTGGCGCGGCTGGGGCTCGGGCGCAACAGCGCCAGCACCAGCGACACGACGGAGCATGCATCGTGACCGGCGCCGCTGCTTCGCCCGATCCGTCCGAGCGGCTGTCCGCGCCGGCGGCCGAACGCAATCGCGGGCCGATCCTCGACGTGCTGCGCCGTGTGCTGCCGGCGAGCGGCAGCGTGCTCGAAATCGCGAGCGGCACCGGGCAGCACGTCGTTCACTTCGCGCAAGCGTTGCCGGGCCTGCACTGGCAGCCGAGTGATCCCGATGCGCAGGCGCGGCGTTCGATCGCCGCGTGGGTCGCGCATGCGGGCCTCGCGAACGTCGCCGGGCCGCTGGCGTTCGACGTGCGCGACGCGCCGTGGCCGGTCGCGGCGCTCGACGCGATCGTCTGCATCAACATGATCCATATCTCGCCGTGGGCCTGTACCGACGCGCTGTTCGCGGGCGCGTCGCGCGTGCTGCGTCCGGGCGGCGTGCTGTTCCTGTACGGTCCGTACCGTCGCGAAGGCCGGCATACGGCGCCGTCGAACGAAGCGTTCGACCGGCAGTTGCGCAGCCGCGACCCGTCGTGGGGCGTGCGCGATCTCGAGACCGTGGTCGCGCTCGGGCTCGACCTCGGCCTCGACTGCAGCGAGGTCGTCGAGATGCCGGCGAACAACCTGAGCGTCGTGTTCCGGCGCCTGCCGCACGCGGAGCAATGACACGCAAGCGGGCAGCGCGGCCGGGTTTCCTCTATCCTTTCGCCTGTGCGCGCGGCCCGGCTCGGGTCGCGCCCCGTTTTTTCCGGAGAATTGACTAATGGGCAAACAAGCAATCGGTGTGATCGGGCTCGCGGTGATGGGCCGCAATCTCGCACTCAATATCGAGAGCCGCGGTTACGCGGTGTCGGTGTTCAACCGCAGTCGCGAGAAAACCGACGAACTGATCGCCGAATTCCCCGGCCGCAATCTCGTGCCGACCTATACGCTCGAGGAATTCGTCGCGTCGCTCGAAACGCCGCGCCGGATCCTGATGATGGTGAAGGCCGGGGAAGCGACCGATGCGACGATCGCCTCGCTCAAGCCGCTGCTCGAGAAGGGCGACGTGCTGATCGACGGCGGCAACACGCATTTCACCGACACGATCCGCCGCAACCAGGAACTCGCGCAGTCGGGCCTGCATTTCATCGGCACCGGCGTGTCGGGCGGCGAAGAGGGCGCACTGCGTGGCCCGTCGATCATGCCTGGCGGCCAGCGCGACGCGTACGATCTCGTCGAGCCGATCCTCAAGCAGATCGCCGCGAAGGCGCCGTCGGACGGCGAGCCGTGCGTCGCGTACATGGGTCCGGACGGTGCGGGCCACTACGTGAAGATGGTCCACAACGGCATCGAATACGGCGACATGCAGCTGATCGCCGAGAGCTATTCGGTGCTGAAGGACGTCGCGGGCCTGACCAACGACGAACTCGGCGCGGTGTACACCGAATGGAACCAGGGCGAGCTCGACAGCTACCTGATCGAGATCACGTCGAAGATCTTCGGCAAGAAGGACGAAGAAACCGGCAAGCACCTCGTCGACGTGATCCTCGATCGCGCCGCGCAGAAGGGCACCGGCAAGTGGACGAGCCAGAACGCGCTGGATCTCGGCGTGCCGCTGCCGCTGATCACGGAGTCGGTGTTCGCCCGCGTGCTGTCGTCGCTGAAGACGGAGCGCGTCGCGGCCAGCAAGATCCTGTCGGGCCCGGCCGCCGCGCCGTTCGACGGCGATCGCGCCGCGTTCGTCGAAGCGGTGCGCCGCGCGCTGTACCTGAGCAAGGTGATCTCGTACGCGCAGGGCTTCGCGCAACTGCGCACGGCGTCGGAAGAATACGGCTGGAACCTCGATCTCGGGACGATCGCGAAGATCTTCCGCGCGGGCTGCATCATCCGCGCGCGCTTCCTGCAGAAGATCACCGACGCGTATGCGAAGGATCCGGCGCTCGCGAACCTGCTGCTCGACCCGTACTTCAAGGACATCGCCGCGAACTACCAGACGGCGCTGCGCGATGTGGTGGTGGCCGCGGTGAAGGCCGGCGTGCCGGTCCCGGCGTTCGCATCGGCGGTCGCGTACTTCGACAGCTACCGTTCCGAGCGGCTGCCGGCGAACCTCGTGCAGGCGCAGCGCGACTTCTTCGGCGCGCACACGTTCGAGCGCACCGACAAGCCGGGCAGCTTCCACGCGAACTGGTCGTAACCGGCTGGGCGAGGCGGCATTGTTGCGAAAATCTATTCTTTGAATAGGGTTTTTCTATCCCGGATGCCGACATTGTTGGCTCCGGGGAAACAGTGTTTTCGTTCTTTCATGGTTTTCCCTAGGTGCTGCCGGGACTAAACTCTGTTCCATCGCTGCAGACATGGTGTGTGCGGCGAAGCAAAAAAATCCCGGAGGTAATCATGAAATCGCTGATCGCAACGTTCGCTGCTGCTGCTGTCCTCGCTGTCCCCGCCGTCTCGTTCGCCCAACAGAACGCGCCCGTCACCCGTGCCCAGGTGAAGGCCGAACTGGTCCAGCTGCAACAGGCTGGCTACAAGCTGGGCAGCGACCGGACCAACTACCCGGAAGGCATCCAGGCTGCTGAAGCTCGCGTGAACCCGCAACAGAACGTCGCCGCTGCCGATACGACCGGCTACGGTGCGCAACCGGCCGCCGGCCAGGAATCGGGCGCCCCGGCTGCGGCCAAGACCGGCTGGCAAGTCAAGCGCGTCTCGGACGGCGCACCGGTCTACAAGGGTCGTTAATGGTACGGCCGCGCTGGCGACCGCATCCGACCCCCTGTAGTACGAAGCCCGTTGTTCCGCTATGCGGAACAACGGGCTTTTTCATTGGCGGCGCGCCAAGCGCCGGCGTTCAGTGCAGCGGGCGTCGGCCGCGCCCGATATCGCGGAACAGCGCTTCGGCCGGCTCCAGTACCTGCAGCCACGTTTCGTCGTAACCGCTCAGCGTGTCGAGCGCGTCGCGCAGCCGTTCGATCGCGAGGACCGGCAGCTCGACGCTGTGGCGCGTGGCGCCGGTCAGGTGCGTGACGCTCGCCAGCTGAACGAGCGCGTCGGCCGCTTCGGCGACGTCGGTCGCGAACAACAGGTGCCGGTTGAGCAATTCGACCAGACCGCTGGAACCGGCGAAATCGTCGGCGTCGAGCTGCACGGAGAGAAACGTCGCGTTATTCATTGTCATGCTCCTCGTTGTCGTTGGATCGCGCTGCGCATCACCGAGTATAGGCGGCGATCGAAGCGGACAATATGACGGGGCCGATACGGCAGGCGTGGCGGCCGCGCCCGCGAACTCCCCAAAGCGCCCGCCTGGCACGGCTCGCCGGCGATTGGCGTGCCCAGGCGACGCCGCAAGATTGTTTCCGGCCCGGGCAACTGTCGGGGCCTTGACCGCGACAAATGGTATCTTTGCCGATCGGAACGACGCGAAAAAGGGGCCGGTGAGCTCATTCGCGCCCACGTTCCGCTGTGGAAACTGACGGCCGCGCGAGCGGTCGGATACTGGTTGATCCGGCCGTCGGGCCGGACATCGTGCGTCGCGCGCCGGGGGGCGGTGGGCGGCGCGACGACGCAAATCCGGGAGGACCCTTGAGAGAAACTATTCCCATCCACGACACGCTCACGCGCTGGCTGCCGCAGGCGGCGCTCGTTGCCGCGGCCATCGCGCTGACGGGCTGCACGATGACGCCGTGGACCGACAGCTGGCAACCCGCGCGCCAATCGGCACCCACGTCGGCCGCGACGCCGGGCGTGATTGCCGGCTATTACCGCGTGAACCCGGGCGATACGCTGGCGGGCATCGCGAACGCCTACGGGCAGCGCGTGCAGGACGTGGCCAGCTGGAACCACATGGCGCCCACGGACGCCGTGTCGCCGGGCCAGGTACTGCGGGTCGCGCCGCCGCCGGCAGCGACCTCGTACGGGCAGCCGCCCGCGGCAGCCGCCCAGCCGGGTTCGCTCGCATGGCCGGCCACGGGCGTCGTGGCGACACCGTTCTCGGCCGGCAAGACGCGCGGCCTCGTGATCGCCGCATCCGGGCCCGACCATTCGGTGCGGGCCGCGGCAAACGGGCGGGTGGTGTACGCGGGCTCCGGCGTCAAGGCGTACGGTCCGCTCGTGATCCTGAAGCACGACAACGGGCTCATCACGGCCTACGGGCACAACGGCAAGCTGCTCGTCAATGAAGGCGACGCGGTGCGCCAGGGCCAGCCGGTCGCCGAAATGGGCACCGACGCGAGCGGTCGTTCGACGTTCGAGTTCGAAGTCCGCCAGAACGGCAAGGTCGTCGATCCGATGAACTTCCTGCCGCGCAACGGCGGCTGATTGTTGCCAGCGCCACGTGTGCGCCGGGCGGCGCACACGTTCCCGCCCACTTCATTTTTCCACCTTCATCCTTCCTTAAGCGTCGCGCTGCCAGACTGTCTCGCATGATTGCCGAGCCAGCGAATGCCCAGTGCGAGCGCCGCCGCGCCGAGCGCGATCAGCGAACACTGGATCGCGACGGGCAGGTAGCCGTGCGGACGCGGATCGACGAACGGGTAGGGATACCAGTCCTCCACCGCGCCGCGCACCAGCGTATAGCCGAGATAGACGACCGGAAAGCCGAGCCACGCGAACGCACTGCGGCGCGGAATCGGCGAGCGCGGTTCGACGTACAGCCAGTCGCACAGCATCACGAGCGGCACGATCCGGTGCAGTACCCAGTTGTTGAACGCCGGCGTGACGTGGCGCAGCGCATCGAGCCGCGCGAGCAGGAGTTCGTAGACGATCGCGGTGATCAGCACGTACAGCACCGCCGCGCCGCGCATCGATTCGTAGCGGGCCGAGCCGGGGCGCGCGATGCGCCACAGCCCAGCGGCCAGCATCGCGGCCGCGTAGAGGCTGCTCAGTTGCGTGAAGTAGCTGAGGTAGTTGCCGAGATGGAAGGTCGGCAGGCGCCAGTAGTCGGCGACGCTGTGCAGCGTGGTGGACACCGCGAGCAATGCGGCGATCAGCCGGTAGGCTGCAACGAAGAACGCTTTGCTCATGATGCCCGCGCGCCGTCGCACCAAAGCTTCATCGTGCCACAGCCGCTCGGGCGCGCGATGCGGATTTTCCATAGGCGGGCCGCGTGCGGCGCGTGTCGACGATTCGTCGGATATTTGATCGCGCCGTGCAAAACCGGCCGCCCCTGCGGCTACAATCGTCACAGCCTTTCCGGGCGCAGGCCGGTTGCAGCTGGCGCCCCTCCCCGCATACAACACGAGACGAAGCATGAAAAACATCCTCGCGAAACAGACGCGCTACAGCTCGCCCGCGATCTTCTTCCACTGGGCCATCTTCCTGCTGGTTGCGCTGGCCTACCTGGCCATCGAGATCCGCGGACCGAAGGGTAGCGACAGCCGGGCGTTCTGGATGAACGTGCATCTGATGGCCGGGACGTTCGTCCTCGTGCTGTCGGTGCTGCGCGTGCTGTGGCGGGTCGTCAGCCGCGTGCCGGAAGCGATTCCGCAGGCCACGCTGCTGCGCTGGCTGTCGAAGCTCGCGCATGTCGCGCTCTACGTGTTCATCATCGCGCAGCCGCTGCTCGGCATCATGATGGTCAACATGGGCGGCAAGCCGGTGTCGCTCGACTGGCTCGGCGTGTCGTTCACGCTGTTCGGCCCCGACAAGGCGCTGCGGCCGACGATCAAGGAAGCGCACGAGCTGATCGGCAACGCGTTCTATTTCGTGATCGGCCTGCATGCGCTGGCCGCGCTTTACCATCACTTCATCCGGCGCGACGACGTGCTGCGGCGCATGGCGCCCTGATCGTCCGGCTCCGGACGCGCACGGAAGGCGAGGGCGCATGGTTGTGTTGACAACCATGCGCCCTCGCTTCGTTTACCTTCGTCCAAGCTGGCCATCGCGTTGAACATTCTGTAACATCTCGGCTGTTTTTACATTCCGCTTACTCGTCGCCGCACATGCTGCACCGACATCGTCACCTGACTGCCTGGCTTGGCCTGCTCGCGATCTGGATCGCGATCGCGGCGCCGCTGGTGTCGCAGTGGCGTATCGCGCAGGCGGCCGTGCCCGAGGCGATCGTCTGCAGTACCGAGCATGGTGCGCATCGCTCGTCGGATGTGGGCGGCATGCACGATCATGCGCTGCATCTCGACGCGTGCGGCTACTGCGGCTTCTTCGCTCATAGCCCGGCCATCGGCGCGCCTGCCGCCACGTCGGTCGCCTTCATTCCCGTCGTTTTCGTTTCCGCCGTCGCGTCGCCTGCCGTCGCGGCGCGCGGCGACCGCTATCCGCGCGCCTATCCGCGCGCACCGCCCGAGCGCGCCTGACGCGTTTCCCGCCGTTCCTATTTTCCGCCGATATCCGTGCGGTCCGTCGAGGCCGCGTGGAGGGCGTCACTCGGGCTTTCGATCATGACCAATTTCCTGTTGCGTGCGCCGCGGGCGCCACGCAATGCCGGTGCGCGGCCTCTGCCGCGCGTACTGAAACTCACCGTTCCTGCGCTGGCTGTCGGCGCGCTGGCCGCGAGCGCTGCCGCAGCCGAAACCACGCCGGCGGCCGGTGCGCCGTCGGGCGATGCGGCGATGCTGTTGCCGCCCGTCGAAGTCGTCGCGTCGCCGCTGTCGACGCCGCTCGTCGTCGTCACCGATCCGAAGGCGCCGCGCCAGCCGCTGCCCGCCAGCGACGGCGCCGATTACCTGAAGACGATTCCCGGCTTCACGTCGATCCGTAGCGGCGGTACGAACGGCGACCCCGTGCTGCGCGGGATGTTCGGTTCGCGGCTGAACATCCTGGCGAACGGAATGCCGACGCTCGGCGCGTGCCCGAACCGGATGGATGCGCCGACCTCGTACATCGCGCCGGAAAGCTATGACAAGGTCACCGTCGTGAAGGGGCCGCAGACCGTGCTGTACGGTCCGGGTGCGTCGGCCGGCACCGTGCTGTTCGAGCGCGTGACGCCGCGTTTCGAGCGCCCCGGCATGCGCTTCGACGGCAGTCTCGTCGGCGGGTCGTTCGGCCGCAACGACCAGAACATCGACCTGACCGCAGGCACGCCGGACATCTATGGCCGCGTGACCGCGAACCACGCGCATTCGCAGGACTACAAGGACGGCAACGGCAACACCGTGCCGTCGCAGTGGGACAAATGGAACGCCGATGCAGCGCTCGGCTGGACGCCCGACGACCATACGCGACTCGAGCTGACCGCCGGCACCGGCGACGGCTATGCGCGCTACGCGGGCCGCGGGATGGATGGCGCGCATTTCCGCCGCGAGACGTTCGGCCTGTCGTTCGACAAGCGGCATCTCGGCGACGTGCTCGACCGGATCGAGGCGCGCGTGTACTACAACGAAGCCGATCACGTGATGGACAACTACACGTTGCGGCAGCCCGACCCGACGAGCAGCATGCCGATGCGCATGGCCGCGGACGTGCGGCGCCGCACGGTCGGCGCGCGTGCCGCCGCGACGTTCCGCTTCGGCGACGATTTCAAGCTCGTCACGGGCGTCGATGCGCAATCGAACCGGCTCGATTCGCGTGCGTCGATGGGGCAGCAGAACTACCGCGACCAGCCGTGGGATGCCCAGGCGACCATGTGGAGCGCGGGCGTGTTCAGCGAGCTGACGTGGTATGCGAGCGACGTCTCGCGTGTGATCGGCGGCGCGCGCGTCGACTATGCGAGCGCACGCGACAAGCGCGCGATGAAGAGCGGCATGATGATGAGCAAGCCGAACCCGACTTTCGACGACGATCGGACGAAGGTGCTGCCGAGCGGCTTCGTGCGCTACGAGCGCGATCTCGCGTCGCTACCCGTCACGTGGTACGCGGGGATCGGCCACGCGGAGCGTTATCCGGACTACTGGGAACTGTTCTCCGCGACGCGCGGGCCGGCCGGTTCGATCAACGCGTTCTCGGCGGTGCAGCCGGAGAAGACCACGCAGCTCGATATCGGCGCGCAATACAAGAGCGACCGGTTCGATGCATGGGTGTCGGCGTACGCGGGCTACGTCCAGGACTTCATCCTGTTCAACTATGCGGCCGGCATGATGGGCCCGATCACGCAGGCAACCAACGTCAACGCGCAGATCATGGGCGGCGAAGCCGGCGTGTCGTGGCGGCCGGTCGCGCCGCTGCGCGTCGAGACGTCGCTCGCGTATGCGTGGGGGCGCAACGTGGCGAGCGGCGATCCGCTGCCGCAGATGCCGCCGCTCGAGGCGCGCATCGGCCTCGAATACACGCGCGGCGCGTGGTCGGCGGGCGGCCTGTGGCGCATCGTTGCGCCGCAGCATCGCTACGCGCTGAACGAGGGCAACGTGGTCGGCAAGGACTTCGGCCCGAGCGCCGGATTCGGCGTGCTGTCGCTGCATACGCAATACAACGTCAGCAAGACCGTGCAAATCTCGGTCGGCGTCGACAACGTACTGAACAAGGCCTACACCGAGCATCTGAACCTCGCCGGCAACGCGGGTTTCGGCTATCCGGCGAACGCGCCGGTGATGGAGCCGGGGCGTACCGCGTGGGTGCGCGTGAGCGCGAAGCTGTAGCCCGCAGCGCGCGTGTGCATCGCAGCATGCGCACGCCTGAACGCCGCACCGCCCGAACGGGCGGCGCGCGTCAACCGATTAGAGAACCGTGTCTAGTCGGGGCGCAAACGTTCGAGAGTCGTGCTTCACTCCCGCTTCGACACCCACCGTGTGCACGATGCGGCGTGCGTGTCGATCCGGTGTCATTCGCGCCGGCTGCACAATAATCAGGAGACATGCATGGCCAGATCGATGCGTTCCAGGGTAATGGCAGGGGCAGTGGCATGCGCGATGAGCGTCGCGCCGTTCGCGGGGACGACCGCGCTGATGACGCTCGCGACGACGCACACGGCGATGGCGGCAACCGCGCCCGCCGACAACTATGCGGCGACGCGCTATCCGATCATTCTCGTGCACGGGCTGACCGGCACCGACAAGTACGCGGGCGTACTCGAGTACTGGTACGGCATCCAGGAAAACCTGCAGCAGCATGGCGCGACCGTCTACGTCGCGAATCTGTCGGGCTTCCAGAGCGACGACGGCCCGAACGGGCGCGGCGAACAGCTGCTGGCCTACGTGAAGACGGTGCTCGCCGCGACCGGTGCGACCAAGGTCAATCTCGTCGGTCACAGCCAGGGCGGGCTGACGTCGCGCTATGTCGCGGCCGTCGCGCCCGATCTCGTCGCGTCGGTGACGACGATCGGCACGCCGCATCGCGGCTCCGAGTTTGCCGACTTCGTGCAGGGCGTGCTCGCATACGATCCGACCGGATTGTCGTCGACGGTGATCGCCGCTTTCGTCAATGTGTTCGGTATCCTGACGAGCAGCAGCCACAACACGAACCAGGACGCCCTCGCCGCACTGAAGACGTTGACGACCGGGCAGGCCGCCACCTACAACCAGAACTATCCGAGCGCGGGCCTCGGCGCCCCCGGAAGCTGCCAGACCGGCGCGCCGACGGAAACCGTCGGCGGCAACACGCATCTGCTGTATTCATGGGCCGGCACGGCGATCCAGCCGACGTTTTCCGTGCTCGGCGTGACGGGCGCGACGGACACGAGCACGATTCCGCTCGTCGATCCGGCGAACGTGCTCGACCTGTCGACACTCGCGCTGCTCGGCACGGGCACGGTGATGATCAATCGCGCCTCGGGCCAGAACGACGGGCTCGTGTCGAAGTGCAGCGCGCTGTACGGCAAGGTGCTGAGCACGAGCTACAAGTGGAACCATATCGACGAGATCAACCAGTTGCTCGGTGTGCGCGGCGCCTATGCGGAAGATCCGGTCGCGGTGATCCGCACGCATGCGAACCGGTTGAAACTCGCGGGCGTGTGATCGATGGCGGCACGTGAGGGACGCGCGCCGCTGGCGCGGCGCGCTGCGATCTATGGTGTCGTGGGGCTGGCGGCGATCGCCGGCGTCGCGATGTGGAGCG
>NZ_BBSK01000100.1:0-1492 GCF_001319805.1 Burkholderia sp. E168m22 | reverse complement strand
CGGCACGGGCGCCGCGGGTGACGCGCCGGATGCGGCCGCGGTGGGCGGCGTGGCGGCCGCCGCACCGCAGGCCGCCGTGCCGGCGAGCGCGGGCCTGCCGCCGTCGCTGGCCGGCTCCAGCGCGCCGCGCTTGCCGCTCGATGCAGGCGGCCATCTGGCGAAGTCGCGTGCGGTACGCGATTTCTTCGACTATTGCCTGACCGCGCGGAGCGACCTGAGCGCGGCCGCGCTCGATGCGTTGGTCGTGCGCGAGATCGCCGCGCAGCTCGACGGCACGGTCGCGCAGGTGGAGGCGCTCGACGTGTGGCACCGGTATCGCGCGTATCTCGATGCGCTCGCGACATTGCGCGATGCGGGTGCGGTCGACAAGTCCGACCTCGGCGCGTTGCAGCTCGCGCTCGATCAGCGCGCGTCGATCGCGTACCGCACGCTCGGCGACTGGAGTCAGCCGTTCTTCGGTGCGGAGCAGTGGCGGCAGCGCTATGACCTCGCACGATTGAAGATCACTCAGGATCGCTCACTGACGGATGCGCAGAAGGCCGAGCGGCTCGCGGCGCTCCAGCAGCAGATGCCGGCCGACGAGCGCGCGGCGCAGCAGCGGGTGGACCGGCAGCGCGCCGCGATCGACCAGATCGCGCAATTGCAGAAGAGCGGCGCGACGCCCGATGCGATGCGCGCGCAACTGACGCAGACGCTCGGCCCCGAGGCCGCCGCGCGCGTCGCGCAGATGCAGCAGGACGATGCGTCGTGGCAGAGCCGTTACGCGGATTATGCGGCGCAGCGTGCGCAGATCGAATCGGCCGGCCTGTCGCCGCAGGATCGCGATGCACAGATTGCCGCATTGCGGCAGCGTGTATTCACGAAGCCCGGCGAAGCCGTGCGCGCGGCATCGCTCGATCGCGGCGCGGGCAGCGCGCATTGACGAAGCGGGCGCCGCCGTGTGCGGCGCGCTTCACGCCGCGCGCGTGATGTTTCGCGGCAGATGTTGCTCGATGGTGTTGGCGAGCGTGTCGAACGCGGGCCGGATGCCTTCGTGCGCGACGCAGGCATAGCCGAGCAGCAGGCCCTGCCGCGCGGTGTCGAGGTTGCTGTAGTAGCTGGTGAGCGGGCGCACGATCACGCCCGCGTCGAATGCGCTCTGTGTGACTGCGCGATCGTCGCACGCGTCAGGCAGGCCGAGCACCAGATGCAGGCCGGCCTCGTCGCCCATCACCGGCAGCGCGTCGCCGAAGCGCGCGCGGATCGCGTCGATCATCAGTTGCCGGCGCTCGCCGTACAGCGTGCGCATTCGTCTGACGTGCGAAGTGAGGTGGCCGTCCATGATGAATTCGGCGAGCACGGCCTGCTGCATCAGCTGGCCTTCCCGATACAGCTCCGACAGCCCGGTGCGGAACGTGTCGACCAGATGCTCGGGCACGACCATGTAGCCCATCCGCAACCCGGGGAACAGCATCTTGCCGAGACTGCCGACGTAGATCACGCGGCCGCCGTC
>NZ_BBSK01000099.1:0-1360 GCF_001319805.1 Burkholderia sp. E168m22 | reverse complement strand
GCGGCGCCGCGCGAGGCTCATCACCATCCCGAGCGGGTACTGGTGCGACGGCGTGACGAGCACGAGCCGCGGCGGATGCTGCATGTCGCTCGCGCGCGGATCGAGCCCTTCCTGGTCGACCGGCACCGGCGCCAGCGTGAGGCCGGCTGCCTGCAGCACGCTGCGCACGCCCCAGTAGCACGGCTCCTCGACCCACGCGCGATCGCCGATGTCGGACAGCAGCCGCACCGCGAGATCGATCGACTGATGGATACCGGTCGTGATGATCACCTGGTCAGGCGAGCATTTGACCGAGCGCGCGACGCGCAGGTAATCGGCGAGTGCGCGCCGCAGCGGCCGGTAGCCGCCGCCCGGCGCATAGGTCAGCAGCTCCGGATTGGCCTCCTTCCACAGCCGTGCCTGCAGGCGGCTCCACGTGCGGCTCGGGAATTCCGACACGTCCGGCACGCCTGGCATGAACGCCCCCCACTGGCGCCGCGAGACGCCCGCATGCTCGACCAGTTGCCGGCCGCGCATCGACAGGCTGCCCTGCGCGTCGGGCAGCGGCGGTTCGTCGGCCGCCGCCGGCGGCGGCGGGGCGCCCGGTACGCGGATCGCGGCGGCGTCCGGTCGCGTGTCGGCCACGTAGGTGCCGCTGCCAGTGGTCGTCAGCACGTAGCCTTCGGCGGTCAGCTGGTCGTACACGTGCAGCACGGTATTGCGCGCGATCGACAGGTCGCCCGCGAGCGTGCGCGAACTCGGGAGCTTTGTTCCTGGCCCCAATTCCCCCGTCAGAATCGCCTGCTGCATCAGCTGCAGCAGTTGCCGGTACATCGGCTCGGACGAGCTGCGGTCCAGACGGGCGGACAGCCAGTCGGCGACGATCACGGTATCCAAAGTGGTCCTACTAGGAATATTGAAATGGTTCCCTAGTATAGAACCGTGCGCGCCGTATAGTGGCTCGCATCTCAAAATCAATTGGCGCGGAACCAGGGGACAGCACGATGAAGTCCGATGATGTGATCGTCAGCTTTCGCGGCGTGCGGAAGACCTACGACGGCGAGACGCTGGTCGTCAAATCGCTCGACCTCGACATCCAGCGCGGGGAATTCCTGACGCTGCTCGGGCCGTCCGGCTCGGGCAAGACCACCTGCCTGATGATGCTGGCCGGCTTCGAATTCCCGACCGGCGGCGAAATCCGCCTCGACGGCGAGTTGCTGAACAGCGTGCCGCCGCACAAGCGCAACATCGGCATGGTGTTCCAGAACTACGCGCTGTTTCCGCACCTGACGGTCGAGCAGAACGTCGGGTATCCGCTGACGGTGCGCAAGCTGCCCGCCGCCGAGCGCGCGGAGCGCGTCGCGCACGCGCTGAAGATGGT
>NZ_BBSK01000098.1:0-52620 GCF_001319805.1 Burkholderia sp. E168m22 | reverse complement strand
TTGCGCGAACACATGCAGTACGAACTGAAGGCGCTGCACGAGAAGCTCGGCGTGACCTTCGTGTACGTGACGCACGATCAGGGCGAGGCGCTGACGATGTCCGATCGCGTCGCCGTGTTCGACAAGGGCATCGTGCAGCAGCTCGACACCGTCGACCGCCTGTACGAATCGCCGTGCAACGAATTCGTCGCGAACTTCATCGGCGACAGCAACCGGCTGCGCGGCACCATCGCACGCGTCGACGGCGAATTCTGCGAATTCCGGCTCGACGACGGCACGAAGCTCGTCGGCCGCCATATCGGCGAAGCCGCCGAGGGCGCATCGGCCGTCGCGTGCATCCGCCCGGAGCGCATGAGTCTCGCCGCGCACGGCGTGAACGGTGCGAACGGTGCGAACGGCGCCGCCGCCAATTGCGTGAGCGGCGAGGCGCGCAGCCTCATCTATTTCGGCGATCACGTGCGCATGCGCTGCGCACTGCCGGGCCAGGACGAATGTTTCGTGAAGGTGCCGCTCGGCACCGGCGCGCTCGACGCGTTCTCGCCCGGCGCCCCGGTCTCGCTTGCGTTCTCGCCCGAACACCTGCGCGTGTTCGCGTGAGCATGGTTTACCCCGGTTTTTCGCAGCACGTCGTCAACAACAAAGCCCACTTCCACCACGAGAGGAGAGGAACCATCATGAAACGAGCAAGCTTTACCGCGCGCCGCACGGCGCTCGCGCTGGCCCTGGTCGCATTCGGCGCATCGGCCACCGCTGCCGAGCTCACGGTCGTCAACTTCGGCGGCGCGAACGGCGACGCACAGAAGGTCGCGTTCAACCAGCCGTTCGAGAAGGCGACCGGCAACAAGGTCACGGCCGTCGAATACAACGGCGAGCAGGCGAAGGTGAAGGCGATGGTCGAGGCGAAGCACGTCAACTGGGACGTGGTGGAAGTCGAATCGGGCGACCTGAACCGCGGCTGCGACGAAGGGCTGTACGAGAAGCTCGACTGGTCGAAGATCGCGAAGAAATCCGACCTGATTCCGGAATCGCCGCAGGTGTGCGGCGTCGGCTTCTTCGTGTGGTCGACGGCGCTGTCGTACAACGCGGACAAGCTGAAGTCGGCGCCCACCGGCTGGGCCGATTTCTGGAACGTGAAGAAATTCCCCGGCAAGCGCGGGATGCGCAAGGGCGCGCGCTACAACCTCGAATTCGCGCTGATGGCCGACGGCGTCGCGACGAAGGACGTCTACAAGGTGCTCGGCACGAAGGCCGGCCAGGATCGCGCGTTCAAGAAGCTCGACGAGCTGAAGCCGTACATCCAGTGGTGGGAAGCAGGCGCGCAGCCGCCGCAGTTCCTCGTCGCCGGCGACGTCGTGATGTCGACCGCGTACAACGGCCGCATCGACGCCGCGCAGAAGGAAGGCAAGAACCTGAAGGTCGTGTGGAACGGCAGCATCTACGACCTCGACTACTGGGCGATTCCGAAGGGTTCGCCGAACAAGGCGCTGGCCGAGCAGTACATCGCGTACTCGCTGACGCCGAAGCCGCAGCAGGCGTATGCGCAGCACATCGCGTACGGTCCGGCGAACATCGCGGCGATCAAGGCGCTCGACGCGAAGACGCTCGCGAACCTGCCGAACTCGCCGGCCAACGGCAAGAACGCGGTGCTGGAGGACATCGGCTTCTGGACCGACCACAGCGACGAGCTCGAACAGCGCTTCGCCGCATGGGCAACGAAGTAACCGGTCAGGCATCCTCACGGGTGTCGTGATGCAACCGGCCGCGCGACGCGTCGATCGCGTCGCGCGGCATTCCGCCGGCACGTGTCCGGCCGGAGAGACCAGTTGAATACGATGACGATCGCGCCTTCCTCGCCGTCGACCGCGGCGCTCAAGCGCGAGCTGAAGGCCGCCGAGGCCCGCAAGCGCACGATGGCGCTGCTGCTGGTCGCGCCGCTCGCGATTTTCCTGCTGCTGATTTTCGTCGTGCCGATCGGCACGCTGCTCACGCGTGCGGTGCAGAACCCGGAGATCGCGACCGCGTTGCCGAACACGGTCGCCGCGTTGTCGGGCTGGGACCGCAAGACGCCACCGGCGGACGCCGCGTATGTCGCGCTCGCGGCCGACATGACGAAGGTGGCCGACAGCGAGGCGATGGGCGCGCTCGCGCGGCGCCTGAACACCGAGATTCCCGGCTATCGCTCGCTCGTCGCGAAGACGGCGCGCGCGATGCCGCTGAAGGGCGACAATGACGCGGCGCTGACGCCCGCGCAGACGCGCGCCAAATTCATCGACCTCGATGCGCGCTGGGGCGACGTCGCGTACTGGCAGTCGATCGCGAAGAACGGCAGCCAGGTGTCGCCGTTCTACCTGCTCGCCGCGCTCGATCACAAGCAGGACGGCTTCGGTCACATCGTGCAGGCCGATCCCGACCAGTCGATCTATCTCGCGATCTTCGGGCGCACGTTCGTGATCGGCATCGCCGTCACGCTGTTCGCGCTGCTGCTCGGCTATCCGCTCGCGTACTGGATCTCGACGCTGTCGGAACGGCGCGCGAACCTCGTGATGATCCTCGTGCTGATTCCGTTCTGGACGTCGGTGCTCGTGCGCGTCGCCGCGTGGATCGTGCTGCTGCAGAGCGAAGGGCTCATCAACACGGCGCTGATCGGCAGCGGGCTGATCTCGCATCCGCTGACGCTGCTGTTCAACCGCGTCGGCGTGTACATCTCGATGACGCACATCCTGCTGCCGTTCATGATCCTGCCGCTCTACAGCGTGATGAAGTCGATTCCGCCGACCTACCAGCGCGCGGCCGTGTCGCTCGGCAGCCATCCGTTCGCCGCGTTCTGGCGCGTGTACGTGCCGCAGACCTATCCGGGCGTCGGTGCGGGCGCGCTGCTCGTGTTCATCCTCGCGATCGGCTATTACATCACGCCCGCGCTGCTCGGCGGGCCGAACGACCAGATGGTCAGCTATTACGTCGCGTACTTCACCAACGTGACGATCAACTGGGGCATGGCGTGTGCGCTCGGCGGGCTGCTGCTCGCGGCGACGCTCGTGCTGTATGCGGTATACGGGCGCTTCACGCGCACCAACGTGAGCCTCGGCTGAGCGCCGGGCACAGGGAAACGGGAAGGGGATGCCGACCATGAAACTCGCCAGGCCGCTGTTCGCGCCGCACATGTCGTTCGTCGAGCGCGCGTGGTACGTCGCGTTGCGCGTGCTCGTCGTGCTGACGCTGCTGTACCTGATCCTGCCGGTGCTCGCGATCGTGCCGCTGTCGTTCTCGTCGAGCACGTTCCTCGTGTATCCGATTCCGGGTTTCTCGCTGCGCTGGTACGAGAACCTGATCGCATCCGACGAGTGGCGCATGGCCGCGAAGAACAGCTTCATCGTCGCGCCGTCGGCGACCGTCGTCGCGACCGTGCTCGGCACGCTCGCGGCCATCGGCCTGACGAAAGCCGATTTCCGCGGCAAGGGGCTGCTGATGGCCGTGCTGCTGTCGCCGATGATCGTGCCCGTCGTCGTGGTCGGCGTCGGCATGTACCTGTTCTTCGCGCCGCTCGGGCTCGCGAATACCTACACGGGGCTGATCGCCGCGCATGCGGCACTCGGCGTGCCGTTCGTCGTGACGACGGTGGCCGCGACGCTGCAGGGCTTCAACCAGAACCTCGTACGGGCAAGCCTGTCGCTCGGCGCGAACCCGGTCACGACGTTCTTCCGCGTGACGCTGCCGGTGATCGCGCCGGGCGTGATGTCGGGTGCTCTGTTCGCATTCGCGACGTCGTTCGACGAAGTGGTCGTCACGCTGTTCCTCGCCGGCGCGGACCAGACGACGCTGCCGCGCCAGATGTTCACGGGCATCCGCGAGAACATCAGCCCGACGATCGCGGCGCTCGCCACGATCCTGATCATTTTCTCGACGAGCCTGCTGCTCGCGCTCGAATGGCTGCGCGGCCGCAATGCGCGGCGTGCGGTGACCTGACCTGACGCGGTGGCGCGACGGCGGTGCACGCGTGTCAAGCGTCGGCGCATTGTCGATGCTTGATGTCGCCGTCGGACGCGGCCGGGCCGGGCGCCGACACGACGAAGCTGGCCGCGAGCCCGACAGGCTGCCCGGCAATCGCCCGATCGTCGATCGTTGTGCGCATCGACGACGCCGCGCGCAAGGCACGGCATCCCGCAAGCTTTCGTTTCGCTGACTGACGGCGCGGCCGTCTGCACGTTCGGTGCGGCTCTGCAACAATACGGCTCGCGGTGCCGCGCGTTCCGTTCTTGCCGCACGGAGCGCTCGTCGCCGCGCCGCTCAATCCGCGACGCCGCGCGTCGCCCGTCAGCCGAGCCCATCTTGTCCGAATTCGCTTCCCCCGCCGGCGCGCACGAGCCGGCCGTCAACTGGCGCGCGATGTCCGCCGTGCTGCTGGCCGTCGCGCTCGCGACCCTCGACACCGCGATCGCGAACACCGCGCTGCCCGCGATCGCCGCCGACCTGCATGCGTCGCCGGCCGCGTCCGTGTGGATCATCAACGCGTACCAGCTCGCGATGGTCGCGACGCTGCTGCCGTTCGCATCGCTCGGCGACATCGTCGGTCACAAGCGCGTGTATGTCGCCGGGCTGGCGGTGTTCACGCTGGCGTCGCTCGGTTGTTCGCTCGCGTCGACGCTGCCGATGCTGACGGCCGCGCGCATCGTGCAGGGCTTCGGCGCGAGCGCGATCATGAGCGTCAACGTCGCGCTGATTCGCGGCCTGTTTCCCGCGCACCGGCTCGGGCGCGGCGTCGGCTTCAACGCGCTCGTCGTCGGCGTGTCGTTCGCGGTGGGGCCGACGATCGCGTCGCTGATCCTGTCGGTGGCCGCGTGGCCGTGGCTGTTCGCGGTGAACGTGCCGCTCGGCGTGTTCGCGCTTGCAGTCGCGATTCCGTCGCTGCCGCAGACGGCGCGCGGCAAGCATGCGTTCGATCCGGTGGCCGCGCTGTTCAACGTGATCACGTTCGCGTCGCTGATCTTCGCGCTCGGCGAATTCGCGCAGCGTGGGCCGCTCTCGGTCGTGTTCGCGGCTGCTGCGGTGGCATTCTCGTTCGGCTGGCTGCTGATCCGCCGCCAGGCCGGGCACCCGGCGCCGATGCTGCCGGTCGACCTGTTCCGCCGGCCCGTGTTCACGCTGTCCGCGCTGACCGCCGTCTGCGCGTTCGCCGCGCAGGGGCTCGCGTTCGTGTCGCTGCCGTTCTATTTCGAAACCGTCCTGCATCGCAGTGCTGTTGAAACGGGGTTCCTGATGACGCCGTGGTCGGCGATCGTCGCGCTCGCCGCGCCGATCGCGGGGCGGCTGTCGGATCGTTATCCGCCCGGGCTGCTCGGCGCGATCGGCCTTGCATTGCTGAGCGCGGGCATGGTGTCGCTCGCCGCGCTGCCGGTGTCGCCGGGCGTCGTCGACATCGGCTGGCGGATGATGCTGTGCGGCGCGGGCTTCGGTTTCTTCCAGTCGCCGAACCTGAAGGCGCTGATGTCGAGCGCGCCGCCGGAGCGCAGCGGCGGCGCGAGCGGGATCATCGCGACCGCGCGGCTGATCGGGCAGGCGACGGGCGCGGCGCTCGTTGCGCTATCGTTCGGGATCGCGGGGCGCCACGGACCGACGCTTGCGTTGATGCTCGGTGCGGGTTTCGCGGGCGCGGCGAGCGTCGCGAGCGGGCTGCGGCTGTTCGCGCCGTCGCATCGGGCCGGCGCGCCGGTCGTGTCGGAGCCCGTGAAGGAGCCGGCGACGGAGTAGGGCACGGGATGTTCACGACCGGCGCGCGGCAAGCCATCGCCGCGCGCCGGTCTTCACGCTTCGCTCAGAACCCGCCCGACTTGATCAGCTGGTTGAGGTTCGCGATGTTCAGGCTGCCGAAGCCGGTCGTCAGATCCCAGCCGGTGCCGGCCTTGTAGCCATACCCCTGATAGCCGTTGTTGCCCGACACGACGTCGTAGCGCACGAGCGACGGATGCGACGGAATGTCCGCATAGAAGTTGCTGGCCGGGAAGCCGAGGCCTGTACCGTTCGCCGCGAGCAGGCGTGCCCAGAAGCCTGTGAAGATCGGTGCGGCGAGGCTCGTGCCGCCGATCTGCTGCAACTGGCCGTAGTTGTAGATGTACGCGCCCGTGCTTTGCGCGGCATCGAACGCGACGTCCGGCAACTGGCGATTGCTGCCCGACTGCCATGACGGCGCGGGCAGGATCGTGCTGACGCCGCCGCCTGTCGCCCACAGCTTGCCGTTCGAATCGAGCCCTTCGTTCCACACCGTCTCGTTCGAGAACGCGCCCGCCGACGTCGTATAGAGCGTCGTGCCGCCGATCGCGAGCACATGCGGCGACGAAGCCGGCCACGATACCGTGTAGTTCGAGCCGTCCGGATAGCCGCGGTTGTTGCACTCGTACACGCCTTCGTCGCCCGACGATACCGAGAACGTCTGGCCCTGCGCGGCGGCCGTCGTGAAGATCTGCTCCTCCGCGTCGAGCGTGCCGTCCGCGTTCGCATCGGTTTCGCACCAGCCGAGCGACACGTTGATCACCTTCGCGGTGTTGTCCGACACCGCGCGGTTGAACGCCTGTGTGAGGCCCGTGTTGCCGGCGGCGTTCAGGTCCGCCATGTAGAACACCAGCTTGCCGACCTGGCCGCCGGCCGAGCCGACGATCGACTGGCTGTCGAGATCCCATTCGCCCTGGCCGTCCTGGTCGTCGGTGTAGCTGCCGCCCGTGCCGTTGGTCTTGACGGTCTGCGTGGAAACCGTGCCGTAGCCGTTGCTCGACGTGAACTGCTTCAGGTCCTGCAGCGTCTGCGACACGCCGCCGATCGTGATGATGCCGACGGTCACGCCGGCCGCGGTCGGTACGCCGGTCGCGTTGTAGAGGCCCGGGAATTCCTTCGGATAGTGGCCTGTGGCCGTGCCGGCCGCGAGCGCCTGCGGTTTCGCCACGTTGCCGATGCGCAGCAGCGGCCGCGCACGCGCGACACTTTGCAGCCCGAGCACCGAGCCGACGACGTCGCCGAGTGCGCGCGGCACCTGCGCGGTCGACGTGTTGGCGAAGCCTGAACGGCCTGCGTACTCGAAGTGCACGAGCGACGTGTTGAAGGCCGTCTTCACCGTGCCGGCCGTGCCGCTGGCGGAGATCAGCAGCCGGTTCGGCGCGACCTCGACGTTCGTGAAGCCGCTCTTGTGCAGATAGTCGACGACCGACTGCACCTGCGCATCGGTCGGCGCGTAGTTCGCGAGGAACTGCTCGTGCGTCAGGTACTGGCGATAATGCGCGCTGCCGGGCCGGTTCACGTCGCGCGCCAGCTGCTTGAGCTGCGCGGCGTTGCGCAGCTTCAGGCTGACGACGACGTTGGTCGTCTCGCCGGCCGCGAGTTCGAGCGACGGCGCCGCACTGCGCGCCATCAACTGCGGGCCGGTCAGAAAGGCTTTCGTATGGGTATCGACCCAATCCGTCGCCGCATGCGCCGCAACGGCGGCGAACACGAGCGGTGCCACGCACGCCAGACGGCGGGGCGACGGAAGGGGAAGGGCAAACCAGGCGTTCCTTTTCATCGGGAGTCCTTTTTAGGAGAGGCGACGTTACTGGAACCCCCGGCCCTTGTGGGGCCGCGAGCGGTGACGAGCGTAGGGCGTCGGTGGCGTTCGGGTAGCTGCCATTTTCCATAGCTGTCAGTTCTGACAATGGGACGCATGAGTGCGCGCGCGGCGTCGTACATGTTGACGATGGCGAGGCCGGCGGGCGGAACCGGTTCGCGGTACGACGGTGCGGCGACGCGCGTCGCTCACACGCACGAGTCGTTCGTTGCAGCGTTGGAATGTGCGCGTTCGTGGAGGTGAGACCGCGTGGATGCATGACGTTTGCGTGTCAATGGCGGCACGCCGTATCGCACTATGTGGTCATTGGAAGCAACCCGTCAGGAACGGCTTCGTGCAGGCACAAGAACGGGGCAGGCCGACTCCGGACGTTTCCCGAACTGTGGAACGGCGCGTCGGGCAGTCTTGCAGGCTGCTTTCGGATCGCGCGTCACAATCGCCGATTAGAAGAAATGCTCGAATCCGGCGCGGGCGCGGGCCGGTGCGACGCACGCACCCGTGGCGCGAGATCGAACGACGTCGTTCGCGAAATCCCGCCTTGACGTGCGGCGCTCAGCAGATATTATCCAATTCATAACCATCGAGTTATGGATTTTGCCCGGCATGCAGACCGCTCACGACACGCTGTTCCGCACACTCGCCGATCCCACGCGCCGCGCGCTTTTCGAGCGGCTCTGCGCGGAGGGCGAGCTGACGGTTGCCGCGCTGACCGCCCACGCGGGCGTGTCGCAGCCGGCCGTGTCGAAGCACCTTGGCGTACTGAAGCAGGCCGGGCTCGTGAACGACCGTCACGAAGGCCGGCAGACGCACTACAGCGCGCAGCCGCAGGCGCTGGCCCCGTTGATCGACTGGACGAGCCAGATGGCGGGCTTCTGGCAGAGCCGGTTCGATGCCCTCGAAGATCTGCTCAAAAGGATGGATCAGTAATGAACCAAGCCACTACCGAAACGCGCTCCGTCGTCGTCGACCGGGAACTGCCGCATCCGCCGGAGAAGATCTGGCGCGCGCTCACGCAACCGCACCTGATCGAGGCTTGGCTGATGAAGAGCGACTTCGAGCCCGTCGCGGGCCGTGCGTTCAGCTTTCGCGCGGACTGGGGCTCGGTCGACTGTACGGTCCTCGCGATCGAGCGGCACCGCACGCTGTCCTATACGTGGGCGGCCCACGGCCTCGAAAGCGTCGTGACGTGGACGCTTACGCCGACGCCGGCCGGCACGCACCTGCGCATGGAGCAGGCGGGCTTCCGTACGGATCAGGAACAGGCCTACCGCGGTGCGCAGCACGGCTGGGTGCGGTTCTTCGATTCGCTCGAACAGGTGCTGGCGCACCCCGACGAAGGCACGGAGGCCCGCTCATGAGCGCAGCATCGGACCCGACCCCGTCGGAGCGTATCGATGCGCTGATCGCCGGCATCGTCGACTGGCGCGGCAAGACGTTCGCCGAGCTCCGGCAGACGATTCTCGCGGCGGACGACAGCATCGTCGAGGAATGGAAGTGGATGGGCAGCCCCGTGTGGTCGTGCGACGGGATGATCGCGGTCGCGAACGCGCACAAGGGCAAGGTGAAGCTGACGTTCATGCACGGCGCGAAATTGCCCGATCCCGACCAGCTGTTCAACGACGGCCTCGAAGGCAATGCGCGGCGCGCGATCGATTTCTTCGAAGGCGACAAGCTCGACAAGCGGGCGTTGAAGCACCTCGTGCGCGCGGCGATCGAATACAACCGCACCCATCTGAAGAAGAACGCGCGGGCGGGTTCCTCCGCGGGCGCGAAGGTGCGAAGCAGCAAGGCGGCGTGACGCGCGAGCCGGATGCCGGCCGGTGACATCCCGCGAAAGCGTGGCGCCGCCGTGCGGTCGACGCTACGCCGCGGGCCCACCGAGCGACAGACGAAAAAAAGCCCGACACGAGGTCGGGCATCCAAATCGGCCGCAACCGCCCGCGAGGCGGCTGCGGCACCTGCAACAGCCGCGCGCTTACGCTGCGAGCAGCGAGCGCAGCACGAACGGCAGAATCCCGCCGTGCTTGTAGTAGTCGACTTCGATCGGCGTATCGATGCGCAGCAGCACCGGCACGCGCTGCGTTTCGCCGTTCTTGCGATGGATCACGAGCGTGACGTCCTGCTGCGGCTTGAAGTCGTCGCCAAGGCCTTCGATGTCGTACGTCTCTTCACCGGTGATGCCGAGCGACTGGACGCTGTCCGCGCCCTTGAACTGCAGCGGCAGCACGCCCATGCCGACCAGGTTCGAGCGGTGGATGCGCTCGAAGCTGCGTGCGATCACGGCCTTCACGCCGAGCAGCTGCGTGCCCTTCGCGGCCCAGTCGCGCGACGAGCCCGTGCCGTACTCTTCGCCCGCGAACACCACGGTCGGCGTGCCGGCTGCGACGTACTGCATCGCTGCGTCGTAGATCGACTGCTGTTCGCCGCTCGGCTGGTGGATCGTCAGGCCGCCTTCGACGCGCGTGCCGTCCGCCTTCGGCGGGATCATCAGGTTCTTGATCCGGACGTTCGCGAACGTGCCGCGCATCATCACGTCATGGTTGCCGCGGCGCGAGCCGTAGCTGTTGAAGTCGGCCTTCTGCACGCCGTTTTCCTTCAGCCACTTGCCTGCCGGCGAGTCTTCCTTGATCGAGCCTGCCGGGCTGATGTGGTCGGTCGTGACCGAGTCGCCGAAGATGCCCAGTGCGCGCGCGCCCTTGACCGTCGGGATCGATGCAGCCGGCTCCATCGAGAAGTCGTTGCCGAAGAACGGCGGCTCGGCGATGTACGTCGACTTCGGCCAGTCGTAGACCTCGCCCGATTCGCCCTCGATCTTGCTCCAGAGGTCGCCCTTCTTGGTCAGCTTCGAGTAGTTGTCCTCGAACTTCTTCGGATCGAGCGCGAACTTGAGCAGCGCGTGGATTTCGTCGCTCGTCGGCCAGATGTCGCCGAGGTAGATGTCACGGCCGCCCTTGCCCTTGCCGACCGGCTCGGTCATCAGGTCACGCGTGATGTTGCCGGCGATCGCGTACGCGACGACCAGCGGCGGCGACGCGAGGAAGTTCGCGCGGATGTTCGGGTGGATACGCGCTTCGAAGTTACGGTTGCCGGACAGCACGGCCGCCGCGACGATGTCGTTCTTCGTGATCGCCTCGTTCAGTTCCGGCGTCAGGTCGCCCGCGTTGCCGATACAGGTCGTGCAGCCGTACGCCGCGACTTCGAAGCCGAGCTTCGACAGGTAGGGCAGCAGGCCCGTCTTCGTCAGGTATTCGGTGACGATGCGCGATCCCGGTGCGAGCGAGGTCTTGATCTTCGGATCGACCGTGAGGCCGGCCTCGACCGCCTTCTTCGCGAGCAGGCCGGCGGCCAGCAGCACGCTCGGGTTCGACGTGTTCGTGCACGACGTGATCGCGGCGATCAGCACGTCGCCGTTCTTCACGTCGACGCCGTTGCTCGTCGTGTATTGCGTGTTCAGGTCTTCCGCCTTCTTCGCGAAGCCGTTTTCCGCGACCGGCTTCGAGAACAGGTCGGTGAACGTCGACTTGACGTGGCCGATCTCGATGCGGTCCTGCGGGCGCTTCGGGCCGGCCAGCGACGGCGCGACCGTCGCGAGGTCGAGCGTCACCGTCTTCGTGTAGTCGATGTCGCCGGCCTTCGGGATGCCGAACAGGTTCTGCGCCTTGAAGTAGTTTTCGAACGCGGCGATTTCGGCCTTCGTGCGGCCCGTGCCTTCGAAGTAGTCGATCGTCTTTTCGTCGACCGGGAAGAAGCCCATCGTCGCGCCGTATTCCGGCGCCATGTTGCCGATCGTCGCGCGGTCCGGCAGCGACAGCGAGCGCGTGCCTTCGCCGAAGAATTCGACGAACTTGCCGACGACCTTCTCCTTGCGCAGCATTTCGGTGATCGTCAGTACCAGGTCGGTGGCCGTCACGCCTTCGCGCAGCTTGCCCTTCAGCTCGACGCCGACGACGTCCGGCGTCAGGAAGTACACCGGCTGGCCGAGCATGCCGGCTTCCGCCTCGATGCCGCCCACGCCCCAGCCGACCACGCCGATGCCGTTGATCATCGTCGTGTGGCTGTCCGTGCCGACGAGGGTGTCCGGGTAGTACACGGTGTCGCCGCCGTCGGTCTTCTTGTGGACGCCGCGCGCGAGGTATTCGAGGTTCACCTGGTGGACGATGCCCACGCCCGGCGGCACGACCTTGAACGTGTCGAACGCCTGCATGCCCCACTTCATGAACTGGTAGCGCTCGTTGTTGCGCTGGAATTCCAGCTTCATGTTCAGGTCGAGCGCGTCCTTCTGGCGGAAGTAGTCGATCTGGACCGAGTGATCGACGACGAGATCGACCGGGACCAGCGGTTCGATCTTCTTCGGGTTCTTGCCCGTGCGTTCGGCGACGCCGCGCATGGCCGCGATGTCGGCGAGCAGCGGTACGCCCGTGAAATCCTGCAGCACGACGCGCGACACGACGAACGGAATCTCGTCGACGCGCTTCGCGGTCGGCTTCCAGTTCGCGAGCTGCTCGATGTGCTCTTCGGTGATCTTCTTGCCGTCGTAGTTGCGCAGCACGGACTCGAGCACGATGCGGATCGACACCGGCAGGCGTTCGATCTTCGTCTTCAGTTCCTTGCCGAGCTGCGGCAGCGAGTAGAACTTGCCTTTGCCGGAACCGCTGTCGAATTCCTTGAGGGTCTTGTGGAGATTGTGGGCCATGGTGATTTTCCTGGGTTTAAGGCTAGGAAACTACGTGTCCTGTAAATGACGGCTATATCACGTACAAGTCGACGTACTCATCGACCGGCATCGCTTCGAGCTTTGCCTGGTCCAGCGACACGTCGAGAATCGCTTGTTGCTGCTTGGCCGGAAAGCGACGGGCGAGGTTGGTCCTGAACTTCTCGACCAGGAGCGGAACGCCTTCGGCGCGCCGCCGCCGATGGCCGAGCGGATACTCGACCGCCACTTCGGCAAGCTTCGATCCGTCCGTGAACGCGATCGTCAGCGCATTCGCGATCGATCGCTTGTCCGGATCGTGGTAATCCTTTGTGAACTGCGGATCCTCGACGCACACGGTTTTCGCGCGCAGCGCGTCGATGCGCGGGTCCGCCGCGGCCGCGTCTTCATAGTCGGCCGCGGTCAGCCGGCCGAACAGCAGCGGCACGGCGACCATGTACTGGATGCAGTGGTCGCGGTCGGCCGGATTGGCGAGCGGGCCCTGCTTGTCGATGATGCGGATCGCGGCCGCGTGCGTGCGGATCGTGATCCGGCTGATGTCGTCGGTCGTGCGGCCCGCCGCGGCGAGCTGCGCGTGCAGCTGCAGCGCGGCCTCGGCGGCCGTCTGCGCATGAAATTCGGCGGGGAATGCGATCTTGAACAGCACGTTTTCCATCACGTACGTGCCGTACGGGCGCTGGAAGCGGAACGGCTTGCCGTCGAACAGCACGTCGTAGAAGCCCCAGGTTTTGGCGGTGAGCGCCGACGGATAACCCATTTCACCCGTTTTCGCGATCAGCGCGAGGCGCACCGCGCGGGACGTGGCATCGCCGGCCGCCCACGATTTGCGCGAACCGGTGTTCGGCGCATGGCGGTACGTACGCAGCGCGTGGCCGTCGACGAATGCGTTGGAGACCGCGTTGATCAGCTCGTCGCGCGTGAGCCCGAGCAGGCGCCCGACGACGGCCGTCGATGCGACCTTCACGAGCAGCACGTGGTCGAGCCCGACCGCGTTGAACGAGTTCTCGAGCGCGAGGCAGCCCTGGATCTCGTGGGCCTGGATCATCGCGACTAGCACGTCGCGCATCGCGAGCGGCTTCCGGCCGGCCGCGCGGGCCGTGCGGGAGAGCCAGTCGGCCGTCGCCAGGATCCCGCCGAGGTTGTCGGACGGATGACCCCATTCGGCGGCGAGCCAGGTGTCGTTGAAGTCCAGCCAGCGGATCATCGCGCCGATGTCGAACGCGGCCTGGACGGGATCCAGCTGGAAGGACGTGCCCGGCACCTTCGCGCCGTTCGGCACGATCGTGCCGGGCACGACGGGGCCGAGCAGCTTGGTGCAGGCAGGGTAGGACAGCGCCTCGAGTCCGCATCCGAGCGTGTCGATCAGGCAATGACGCGCCGTCTCCAGCGCGAGCGCGCCGTCGATGCCGGTGTTCAGCACGTAGTCGACGATGTCGACGAGTACCGAATCCGGCGCGGGGCGGACGTTGGAGACCGGGGCGGACATCGAGGGGCCGGGGGACGCTTAGTTCGCGGCCGGCTTCAGCTCGTTCGACTGCGTCGGCGCTGCGTTGCCCTGTGCCATTTCCGGCGTCACGCATTCGTCCGCGAGACGCTCGCCGCCGTTCGCGTCGGAGAACAGCATCGCCTTGGTCGGGATCACGACCAGCTTGAAGCCGGCTGCCGGATCGTAGAACGTGTCGGCGCCCGTCGTCGTGGCCTGACGCGGCAGCTTGTAGTTCTTCTTCGCCCAATGAACCGTGACGACCTGGTCGCGCTTCATGTCGCCGGCGAGGTCGAACGACAGGCCTTCCTTACAGGCCCACTTGACCGCGCCGTCCGGTACCGGATCGACCTTGGCGGCTGCGCGCGCCTGCGCCTTCTTGCTGCGCGGGATGATGCGCTTGGCCGGCGCCGGGCGCTTGGCCGTGGCCTTCTTCGCGGTCGTGGTGGCCGTACCCTGGGCAAACGCGCTCGGAGCCGACACCAGCATCGTGGCGGACAAGGCGCCGATGGCGGTAGCGATCAGGAGTTTCTTCATGGAGTCAGAACCTTTCGATAATCAGTTGACAAGGGCCGGCAATCGAAACTGCCGGCCGGGTTGAAACTGCACGCGCCCCGAAAGCGCGCAGCGGCCGCTATTTTCACCTATTTGGCCGCGCATATATCAGGTTTTCGGGCTCCGTTACGTTTTTTGTCGTTTCGCAAACCTCTGTCCGGCTTGCGTCCCGGCGAATGCATGAAACGCGTGTATCGGCCGGCGGCGCGCCCTCAAGGCGCGGCGCCCGCGGCGGCCGGGCCGAACAGCGGCGCGGCCTCGTCCGGTACGGGCTGGCCGGTGGCCCGCGCACGGCGCAGCACCGACCAGTAATAACGGTAACTCGCGCGATCGTGCAGCGTATCACCGTGGCGCGTCGGGCCCCAGTCGGCGGCCTGCGCGGCGAGCAGGATCTCGGCGGCCAGCGTGACTTCGTCGGTGCGCGGCGCGAAGGCGTCGACGATCGGGCGGATCTGCGCGGGATGGATGCTCCACATCCGCGTGAAAGCGAATTCGTCGCGCGCGCGGCGTGCATCGCCGGCGACGACGCCCATGTCGCGCACCTCGGTCGTCACGTTGTGCGACGGCGTCTTGCCGTGCGCATGACAGGCCGCGGCGATTTCCAGCTTCGCGCGGCGCACGAGCGGGTGGTCGAACTGGCCGGGCGAGCGCATCGCGGAATCGGGGATCGCGCCGTGGTGCGCGGAGACGAAATCCATCAGCCCGAAGCTCAGCGTGCCGACCGTTGGCAGTGCGGCGAGAGCGGCCGCCTGCGCGAGCGCGCCGTGCGTCTCGATCAGCACGTCGACCGGGATCGGCTGCGCGATGCCCAGTTCGCGGCGCGTGCCTTCGATGAACGCGGTCATTTCGGCCGCGTCGGCGGCGTTCGCGATCTTCGGCAGCGTGATGTAGGCGGGTGCGCGCGACGCACGCAGCACGATGCGCACGTCGTCGCGCCAGTGCGGGTGGGAAAAGTCGTGGATACGGACGCCGACGCGGCCGAAGCGGTTCTCGGCGCTGCCGAGCAGGTCGGCGACGAGCGCCGCGTGGGCGGCTTCCTGGCCGACGGTCGCACCGTCCTCGCAGTCGAGCGTGAGGTCGAACACCGGGCCCAGCTCGGCCTGCAGCGCGAGCGACTTGCGCATCAGCTTCTCGCTGCCCGCGTAGTGATCGCAGCAGGGCAGGATCGCGGGCGGGGACGCCCCGTCGTACAGCACTTGTGCAGGAGTGAGCGCGGCCATCTCGTCTACGTCAGGGGAGCGTGTCAACGTGGAGAAAATCGGATTCGGGCAGGTTCTGGGCCGGTGCGCGGCGGGCGCGGGGCGGCAAAACGTGCGCGGATCGGATCGGCCGGCACGGGCCGGCGGCATGCCGGCCCGTGCCGCAGCCGGGCGCCCCGAAGGCCGCCCGGCACGATGCGTGATGCTTAGTTCTTCAGCAGGTGGGCGACGCCATCGCGCTCTTCGAGCAGCTCGGCCAGCGTGCCGTCCATCTTCTCGCGCGAGAACGCGTCGATTTCCAGGCCTTCGACGCGCTTGTATTCGCCGTTTTCGCAGGTGACCGGCACGCCGTAGATGATGTCTTCGGGAATGCCGTACGAGCCGTCCGACGGGATGCCCATCGTGACCCACTTGCCGTTCGTACCGAGCACCCAGTCACGGACGTGGTCGATCGCCGCGTTGGCTGCCGACGCCGCCGACGACAGGCCGCGCGCTTCGATGATCGCCGCGCCGCGCTTGCCGACGGTCGGGATGAACGTGTCGCGGTTCCACACGTCGTCGTTGATCAGCTTCAGCAGCGATTCGCCTTCGGCGGTCGCGAAGCGGAAATCCGGGTACATCGTCGGCGAGTGGTTGCCCCACACGGCGAGCTTCTCGATCGACGCGACCGGCTTGCCCGACTTCGCGGCGAGCTGCGACAGCGCGCGGTTGTGGTCGAGGCGCAGCATCGCCGTGAAGTTCTTCTTCGGCAGATCCGGCGCCGACTTCATCGCGATGTACGCGTTCGTGTTCGCCGGGTTGCCGACGACCAGCACCTTCACGTCGCGGCTCGCGACTTCGTTCAGCGCAGCGCCCTGAACCGTGAAGATTTCGGCGTTTGCCGACAGCAGGTCCTTGCGCTCCATGCCCTTCGAGCGCGGACGTGCGCCGACCAGCAGCGCGACGTCTGCATCCTTGAATGCAACCTTCGGATCGTCGGTGATCACGACGCCGGCGAGCAGCGGGAACGCGCAGTCGTCGAGTTCCATCACGACGCCCTTGACGGCGCCTTGGGCTTGCGGGAGGTCGAGCAGTTGCAGGATGACCGGCTGGTCCTTGCCGAGCAGGTCGCCGTTCGCGATGCGGAACAGCAGGGAGTAAGCGATTTGACCTGCGGCGCCGGTGACGGCAACGCGCTTTGCGGGCTTAGCCATTGAAAATCTCCAGGACGGGTGAAGCGTTGGACGCGAGCGAAAACGCCATTCTATGCGCGTTGTGCGTAGCGTTGCATTGAAGCAGGGCGGAGGACTCGCGATGGCAGACGCGGTGAACCTGGAGACGGCCGTGGCACGTAGCCGGGGACGCGCTGTTGCACCCGCGAACCCTTGCTCGACCGGGAGTGTAGGAGCCGTCAGGCGCAAAGTCAAACGGTATCATATGTCTTATATAAGACAGATGTTTTGCGGAAATTGAGTGGACGAAAAAGTGCGGTTTGTGATGAAATGCGCGCCATGACATCGAACCAGGCGAACACCGCGAATCAGACCGGCGCAGGCGGCCCAGGGCAGCCGGGCGCGGGCGATCCCGCAGCCTCGCCCGCGGCCTCCGCGTCGCCGACGTTCAGCCCGTTATACCAGCAGATCAAGTCATTGATCACGCAAAGTCTCGAATCCGGCGAATGGAAGCCGGGCGAGATCATCCCCAGCGAAGTGGAGCTCGCGGCCCGTTACAAGGTCAGCCAGGGCACCGTGCGCAAGGCGATCGACGAACTGGCCGCCGAAAACCTCGTCGTCCGGCGGCAGGGCAAGGGCACTTTTGTTGCAACGCACAATGAGGATCGCGCGCAGTTCCGTTTCCTGCGTCTCCTGGCCGATGACGGTGCCGAGCACCCGCACGTGAGCCGCCTGCTCGAATGCCGGCGCCTGCGTGCGCCGGCGGAGATCGCGCGGCAGCTCGACCTGAAGCCCGCCGATCCCGTCGTGCAGGTGCGCCGCCTGCTGGAATTCGACAGCGAAGTGACGGTGCTCGACGAGATCTGGCTGCCGGGCGCGATGTTCCGCGGGCTCACGTTCGAGCGGCTGAGCGAGTACAAGGGGCCGCTCTACGCGATGTTCGAGACGGAGTTCGGTACGCGGATGATCCGCGCGACGGAGAAGATCCGCGCGGTGGCGGCGGACCCGGCGGTGGCCGACCTGCTGCACGTGCCGGCGGGGTTCCCGTTGCTGTCGGTCGAGCGCGTGTCCTATACGTACGGGGACCGGCCGGTGGAAGTGCGTCGCGGCTGGTATGTCACAACCGGGTACTACTATCAGAATGACTTGAGCTGACGACGTTCGGCTCAGCCGCGTGCATTCGCGTTTCCCACGCTCGCGAAGCACGTTTCGGGCCGCCTTTGTTCTTGTTCGCGCAATTATCCAGAGCAGACTTTCGCTGCAGCGCGATATAAAAAGGCGCTAAAATCGCGGATTAGTGTGACAACATAGTAGGGGTCTAGCATGACTGACGCAGTAAGAAAGCCGAGGCCGGAATACCGGAACATCGGAATCGGCGACATCACGTTGAAATATCGCATGCCGCTGGCCGCGATATTGTCGATTCTCCATCGTATCAGCGGCGCGCTGCTGTTCCTGTTCCTGCCGTTCCTGCTGTTCCTCTTCGACCAGAGCCTCACCTCCGAGCTCAGCTTCGAAGTCTTCAAGGCTTTCCTCTCCAACATCGTCGTCAAGCTGGTCGTCCTCGCGTTGTCGTGGGCCTTCTTCCACCATTTCTGCGCCGGCATTCGCCACCTGCTGATGGACGTCAACCACGACGCCGTCACGAAGGAAGGCGGCAAGCGGACGGCAGTCGTCGTCTTTGTCGTCTCGATCGCGCTGACGATCGCCATGGCACTCAAACTGTTCGGAGCATTCTAAGAAAATGGCAGCCAACAACCGAATCGGCTCGAAGCGCCTCGTCGTCGGCGCACACTACGGCCTGCGCGACTGGCTCGCGCAGCGCGTCACCGCCACGATCATGGCGGTCTACACGGTCATTCTGCTCGTCCTGTTCTTCGGCGCGCACGATTTTTCGTACGAAGGCTGGGCATCGATCTTCGCCGCGCAATGGATGAAGCTCGCGACCTTCGTGATGCTGCTTTCCCTCTTCTACCACGCATGGGTCGGCGTGCGCGACATCTGGATGGACTACGTGAAGCCCGTCGGTGTGCGCCTGCTGCTGCAATCGCTGACCATCGTCTGGCTGCTCGCATGTGCGGGCTACGCCGCGCAGATTCTCTGGAGAGTGTAAAGAATGGCTGCAATCAAAACTTCCCTCCCGCGCCGCAAGTTCGACGTCGTGATCGTCGGCGCAGGCGGCTCCGGCTTGCGCGCAGCGCTGCAACTGTCGCGCGCGGGCCTGTCGGTCGGCGTGCTGTCGAAGGTGTTCCCGACGCGTTCGCACACGGTGGCCGCGCAGGGCGGTATCGGCGCGTCGCTCGGCAACATGAGCGAAGACAACTGGCACTACCACTTCTACGACACGATCAAGGGCTCCGACTGGCTCGGCGACCAGGATGCGATCGAGTTCATGTGCCGTGAAGCGCCGAACGTCGTGTACGAACTCGAGCACTTCGGCATGCCGTTCGACCGCAACGCGGACGGCACGATCTACCAGCGCCCGTTCGGCGGCCATACCGCGAACTACGGCGAGAAGCCGGTCCAGCGCGCTTGCGCGGCCGCCGACCGTACCGGTCACGCGCTGCTGCACACGCTGTACCAGCAGAACGTCGAAGCGAAGACGCAGTTCTTCGTCGAATGGATGGCGCTCGACCTGATCCGCGACGCGGACGGCGACGTACTCGGCGTGACGGCCCTCGAGATGGAGACGGGCGACGTCTACATCATGGAAGGCAAGACCACGCTGTTCGCGACGGGCGGCGCAGGCCGGATCTTCGCGGCATCGACGAACGCGTTCATCAACACCGGCGACGGCCTCGGCATGGCGGCGCGCTCGGGCATCGCGTTGCAGGACATGGAGTTCTGGCAGTTCCACCCGACCGGCGTGGCCGGCGCGGGCGTGCTGATCACCGAAGGCGTGCGCGGCGAAGGCGGTATCCTGCGCAACGCGAACGGCGAGCGCTTCATGGAGCGCTACGCGCCGACGCTGAAGGATCTGGCGCCGCGTGACTTCGTGTCGCGTTCGATGGACCAGGAAATCAAGGAAGGTCGCGGCGTCGGTCCGAACAAGGATCACGTGCTGCTCGACCTGTCGCACATCGGCGCCGAGACGATCATGAAGCGTCTGCCGTCGATCCGCGAAATCGCGCTGAAGTTCGCGAACGTCGACGCGATCAAGGAACCGATCCCGGTCGTCCCGACGATCCACTACCAGATGGGCGGCATCCCGACCAACATCCACGGTCAGGTCGTCGGCACGTCGCGCGATCACAAGGAACCGGTCAACGGCTTCTACGCAGTGGGCGAATGCTCGTGCGTGTCGGTGCACGGCGCGAATCGTCTGGGCACGAACTCGCTGCTGGACCTCGTG
The DNA here is from genome assembly GCF_001319805.1 of Burkholderia sp. E168m22. Classification (NCBI taxonomy): domain Bacteria; kingdom Pseudomonadati; phylum Pseudomonadota; class Betaproteobacteria; order Burkholderiales; family Burkholderiaceae; genus Burkholderia; species Burkholderia sp. E168m22. Next base: position 32,584 of record NZ_BBSK01000098.1, on the reverse strand, counting down.
GTGTTCGGCCGTGCGGCCGGCAACCACATCGTCGAGCACGTGAAGAACCAGAAGGAACACAAGCCGCTGCCGGCTGACGCAGGCGAATTCTCGCTGGCGCGCCTGGCGAAGCTCGAGAAGTCGAGCTCGGGCGAGTACACGCAGGACGTCGCGAACGACATCCGCGCGACGATGCAGAAGCATGCAGGCGTGTTCCGCACGTCGGCGCTGCTGAAGGAAGGCGTCGCTCAGATGGCCGACCTGAAGGCGCGCGTGGAAAACATCCACCTGAAGGACAAGTCGAAGGTGTTCAACACCGCGCGCGTCGAAGCGCTCGAGCTGGAGAACCTGATCGAAGTGGCTCGCGCCACGATGGTGTCGGCCGAAGCGCGCAAGGAAAGCCGCGGTGCACACGCACACAGCGACTACGAACACCGCGACGACGACAACTGGCTGCGCCACACGCTGTGGTACAGCGAAGGCGATCGCCTCGACTACAAGCCGGTTCAAATGAAGCCGCTGACGGTCGAATCCGTGCCGCCGAAGCCGCGCACGTTCTAAGCCGAGTCAAAGGGAATCCGAAATGGCAAAACGCATTTTTGAAGTCTACCGCTACGATCCGGACAAGGACGCAGCGCCGCGCATGCAGACGTACGAGCTCGAGATCCAGCATGAACGCATGCTGCTCGACGCGCTGGTCAAGCTGAAGGCACTGGACGAGACGCTGTCGTTCCGCCGCTCGTGCCGTGAAGGCGTGTGCGGTTCGGACGCGATGAACATCAACGGCAAGAACGGTCTCGCGTGCCTGACGAACCTGAACGACCTGCCGCAGAAGATCGTGCTGCGTCCGCTGCCGGGCCTGCCGGTCGTGCGCGACCTGATCGTCGACATGACGCACTTCTTCAACCAGTACCACTCGATCAAGCCGTACCTGATCAACGACGCGCCGCCGCCGGAGAAGGAACGCCTCCAGTCGCCGGAAGAGCGCGACGAGCTCGACGGCGTGTACGAGTGCATTCTGTGCGCGAGCTGCTCGACGTCGTGCCCGAGCTTCTGGTGGAACCCCGACAAGTTCGTCGGCCCGGCCGGCCTGCTGCAGGCTTACCGCTTCATCGCGGACAGCCGCGACACCGCCACCGGCGAGCGTCTCGACAACCTGGAAGACCCGTACCGTCTGTTCCGTTGCCACACGATCATGAACTGCGTCGACGTTTGCCCGAAGGGCCTGAACCCGACGAAGGCGATCGGCAAGATCAAGGAACTGATGGTTCGTCGCGCGGTATAAAGATTGATGAGCGACGATTCGCATCAATCCGACCCGCACCGCCGCGCGCGCCTTCGCTGGCGCGCGCGGCGGGGTCTGCTGGAGAACGACATCGTTTTCGAACGGTTCTTCGGCAGATACGAGCATGACCTCACCGATGCAGACGTAGGCGCGTTGTCGCGCCTGCTCGATCTGAGCGACAACGACCTGATGGACTTGCTCCTCGCGCGCAAGGAACCAGAGGGCGACCTAGACAGCCCGGACATTCACCGGCTGTTGGAGATGCTGCGCAACGTGTAACGCCAAGGTGTAACGCGCTGTGCCCGTTATCGAATCCCGTTTCTTTATTTCGATTGAGGATGTGCCATGACTCCGTCTGATGTTAAAGCCACGCTATCGTTCAGCGACAACTCGCCGAGCGTCGAACTGCCGATCTACAAGGGCACGATGGGCCCGGACGTGATCGACATCCGCAAGCTGTACGGCCAGACCGGCAAGTTCACTTACGACCCGGGCTTCATGTCGACGGCAGCTTGTAATTCGGCGATCACGTACATCGACGGCGACAAGGGCGAACTGCTGTATCGCGGCTACCCGATCGACAACCTCGCGCAAAACGCGGACTTCCTCGAAAGCTGCTACCTGCTGCTGAAGGGCGAACTGCCGAACGCCGCACAGAAGAAGGAATTCGTCGACACCGTCACGAAGCACACGATGGTGCACGAGCAGATGCACTTCTTCTTCCGCGGCTTCCGTCGCGACGCGCACCCGATGGCGATCCTGGTCGCCGCAGTCGGCGCGCTGTCCGCGTTCTACCACGACTCGCTCGACATCAACGACCCGCGTCACCGCGAAGTGTCGGCGATCCGCATGATCGCGAAGCTGCCGACGCTCGTCGCGATGGCGTACAAGTACAGCATCGGCCAGCCGTTCGTGTATCCGAAGAACTCGCTGTCGTACAGCGCGAACTTCATGCACATGATGTTCTCGAACCCGTGCGAAGAGTACAAGGTCAACGACGTGCTCGTCCGCGCGCTCGACCGTATCCTGATCCTGCACGCCGATCACGAGCAGAACGCATCGACGTCGACGGTCCGCCTGGCCGGTTCGTCGGGCGCCAACCCGTTCGCGTGTATCGCGGCCGGTATCGCGTGTCTGTGGGGCCCGGCGCACGGTGGTGCGAACGAAGCCGCGCTGAACATGCTCGAGCAGATCGGTTCGCCGGACAACATCCCCGAATTCATCAAGCAGGTGAAGGACAAGAATTCGGGCGTGAAGCTGATGGGCTTCGGCCACCGCGTGTACAAGAACTACGATCCGCGTGCGAAGCTGATGCGCGAAACGTGCTACGAAGTGCTGAACGAACTGGGCCTGCACGACGACCCGCTGTTCAAGCTCGCGATGCAGCTCGAGAAGATCGCGCTGGAAGACGAATACTTCGTGTCGCGCAAGCTGTACCCGAACGTCGACTTCTACTCGGGTATCGTCCAGCGCGCGCTGGGCATCCCGACGTCGATGTTCACGTGTATCTTCGCGATGGCACGTACGGTCGGCTGGATCGCACAGTGGAACGAAATGATCGGCGATCCCGAGCAGAAGATCGGCCGTCCGCGCCAGCTGTTCATCGGCGATACGCCGCGCGAAGCGAAGCCGCTCAACGCACGTTAAATCGTGTGCGGCGCGAACGGCCGGCAGGCCGCTCGCGTCCGGCAATCGCCACGCCACGACACCCCGACGGGTCAGCCCGTCGGGGTGTTTTCATTTGTGCGGCCGACGTTGGCCCGATCCGCCGCGGTGCTCCAGCGACGGTGGCCGTGTGTCGAGCGCGGGCGCATCGCCGTCGGGTGCATGGCCATGCTGCTTGAAGAACTGCCGGTATGCGCCGGGCGTCGTGCCGCGCGCGGCGAGGAACTGGCGATTGAAGTTCGCGGTATTCGGAATGCCGCAGCGCGCGGCCACCGTCGCGATCGGCCAGTCGGTGCCGACGAGATGGCGGCACGCGTGCGCGAGCCGCAGCCGCTGCACGTAGCGGCCGACGCTTTCGCCGAGATGCCGGACGAACAGCCGTTGCAGTGTGCGTTCGGACAGGTGCGCGACGGCGGCGAGGGCGTCGATGCGCAGCGGTTCGTGGAAATGCCGGTCGATCGCGTCGAGCACGCGGTCGAGGCGTTCGGCTTCGGGGGCGGCCGGGTCGGCGGGCGACGGCGCGCCATCGGCCAGGTCGTACGCCTGCGCGGTGGCGAGCGGTTCGCCGCCTGTTTCCGCGAGATCGGCAAGCGTGTCGAGCGTGGCCGCGAGCCGCACGCGCGGCGACGGATCGAGCAACCGCGGCAGCCGCGCGCGCATCGCGCGGGCCGTCTCCACGTCGAAGTGCAGGCCCGGCGCCGCACGTCGCAACAGCGAGCGCAGCGGCGCGTATTCGGGGCAGCAGTCGGCCAGCCGCCGCATCCAGTCTCCGTCGAACCAGACGACGAGCGCGACCTCGGGCGCGTCGCGATCGATGCGCGCGTTCGACGACCACGTATGCGGCAGGTTCGGCGGCACGAGCACGAGATCGTCGTCCGCGTAACGCGCGACGTGGTCGCCGATGAAGCGCTGGCCGCGGCTGTTGAGCGTCAGCGTCAGCTCGTACTCGGGGTGGCGATGCCATTCGAACGGAATGCGCGCGAGCTGGCGGTGATAGACGCGGATGGAGCAGCCGGACGCAAACGTCACGTGCTCGTATTGCGGTTTCATCGCGGCCTCCGTTGGGGCAGGCAGCGCGTCGTGGCATGATCGGGAGCGATCGTCACCACGGAGCGATGCCATGTTTTCACATGTTTGCGTGGGCGTCAGCGATACGGCACGCGCCTACGATTTCTACGCGCCGCTGTTCGCGGAACTCGGGCTGCGCCTGAAATTCCGCGAGCCGGACGGCTGGTCGGGCTGGATGCCGGCAGACGCCGAGCGGCCGCTGTTCTTCTTCGGCAAGCCGCTCGACGGCCATCCGCCGGAGCCGGGTAACGGCCACACGATCGCATTCGATGCGCCAACCCGTGCGCACGTCGATCGCTGCCACGCGCTCGCGCTGCGGCAGGGCGGCACCTGCGAAGGGCTGCCGGGCCTGCGACCGCACTATCACCGCGACTACTACGGCGCTTATTTTCGCGATCCGGACGGCAACAAGCTCTGCGTGGTCTGCCATCGTCCAGAGTGACGCATGATTGTCAGGATTGTATCGATCATTGGCTGAATAGTGGTGATGGTGATCACGTGTCGGCCGTACGCTGACAGCACATCACGACATGCTTCAGCGAGGAGACGACGATGCAACTGACGATTGACGATCTGCCCGCCGCGATTCGCGCGGCGAAACGGGCGCTGCGCGCCGACCTGCCCGATTACGCGGCCACGTTCCGCGAAGTGGAGGGCGACATCGCACGGCAGGTCGACGCGATCCGCCGCGCGCACGCGCACGGCCAGGACGTGATTCCGGTCGTGCCGTTCGCGGATATCGCGGGTGGGCGGGTCGATCCGCACGCGATGGCCGCGATCCGCACGCATGGCGCGGTGGTGATTCGCGGCGTGTTCGATGCGCGGCAGGCGCGCGACTGGAATGACGAGATCGGCGCGTATCTGGATGCGAACCGTTTCACCGAGCGGCTGCATGCACGCGCGGAAGACCGCTATTTCGGCAATCTCGCGTCGGGCAAGCCGCAGATTTACGGGGTTTATTGGTCGAAGCCGCAGGTGGCCGCGCGCCAGTCGCCGGCGCTGACGCAGGCGCGGGTGTTCCTGAACCGTCTGTGGCGGCATGCGGACGGTGCGCGCACCCATTTCGATCCCGATCAGGTGCCTGCGTACGCGGACCGGATTCGCCGCCGGCCGCCCGGTTCGACGTCGCTCGGGCTGTCGCCGCATGTCGACGGCGGCTCCGTCGAGCGCTGGCTCGGCGCGAATTTTCGGCAGGTCTATCGTCACGTGCTGGCCGGGCGCTGGCGCGACTACGATCCGTTCGATGCGGCGTTCCGCCCCGACGTCGAGGAAATTCCGTCGCCGGCCGTGTGTTCGATGTTCCGCACGTTCCAGGGCTGGACCGCGCTGACGCCGCAAGGGCCCGGCGACGGCACGCTGCAGCTGATTCCGGTCGCGAATGCGATGGCCTATGTCGTGCTGCGCGCGCTGCAGGACGACGTCGCCGACGACGACCTGTGCGGCGCGCGTCCCGGCCGCGCGCTGTCGATCCGCCCGGAATGGCACGCGCTGCTGCTCGACGCGCTCGTGCCGATCCCGCACATGGAGCCGGGCGACGCGGTGTTCTGGCATGGCGACGTCGTGCATGCGGTCGAGGATGCGCATCGCGGCAGCGGCGACAGCAACGTGATGTACATCGCGGCCGCGCCCGGCTGCGCGAAGAACGATGCGTACCTGCAACGCCAGCGTGTGGCGTTCCTGCGCGGCGACAGCCCGCCCGATTTCCCGGCCGATCATTTCGAGGTCGATTTCGACGGGCGCGCGCAGGCGGGCGAACTCACGGCGCTCGGCCGTGCGCAGATGGGGTTCGCGCCCGACGCGTAAAGCGTGTGAGGCGGGCGAAAACCGCCGTTCGCGAGAGGGCGGGCGGCCGGTCTGCCGAATCCGCTGCGTGACGCGCGCAATTCGACGCAATCGGCTGTCGGCACCGCCGAAATCGACGCGAATTGCGCAATTTGGCTTCCGATAATGGTCCGGACACAACGCCGCCGGCCCGTGCGCCGCACGGGTGCGGCAGACCATGGAGGAGTCGATGCAATTCACGCAAGCGATCGTTCGCCGTCCCGCGCCGTCCTGCGGCGCGGGTCTGACCACCGCCGAACTCGGCGCGCCCGATTACGACAAGACGCTCACGCAGTTCCACGCATACTGCGACGCGCTGCGCGCGCTCGGCGTCGAGTTGACCGAACTGCCGCCGCTGGATGCGTTTCCCGATTCGCACTTCGTCGAGGACGTCGCGGTCGTCACGCCCGAATTCGCGGTGATCACGCGCCCCGGCGCGCCTGCGCGGCGCGGCGAGACCGTTCATATCGAAGCGGCGCTCGCCGCGCATCGCGACCTATTGCCGATGCAGCAAGGCCGACTCGACGGCGGCGACGTGATGCAGGTCGGCAAGCGCTTCTTCATCGGCTTGACGAGCCGCACCGACGCGGAAGGTATCGCCGCGTTCGAGTCGCTGGTGTCGCGCCACGGCTATTCGGTCGTCGCGGTGCCGGTCGGCGCCGGCCTGCACCTGAAATCGGTCGTCAACGCGCTCGGCGACGACACGCTGCTCGTGACCGACGCACTGGCCGCGCATCCGGCGTTCGCCGACTATCGCCGGATCGCGATCTCGGCCGCCGACGAATACGCGGGCAACACGCTGCGCGTGAACGGCACGCTGATCACCCCGGCCGGTTACCCGCGCGTGCATGACGCGATCGCGTCGCTCGGGTTGCCGCTGCACGTGATCGACACGAGCGAATTCCGCAAGATGGACGGCGGCCTGACCTGCCTGTCGCTGCGGTTCTAGCCGATTGGCGCGCGGCCGCTTCGGCCGGATAATGTGGCCCCGCGCGGAACGGCAGACGTTGCGCGCACCAGCCACGACCCGACCGGAGCGAACGCGGATGACCGACAAGAAGATGCAGCTCGACAAGATCGATCTCCGGATCCTCGACATCCTGCGTACCGACGGGCGCATTTCCTACCGGAAGCTGTCGGAACTCGTGAACCTCACGCCGCGGCCGTGCCAGGCGCGCGTGGAGCGGCTCGAGGCGCTCGGCGTGATCGAAGGGTATCGCGCGGTGATCAAGGCGCCGCGCGCGACCAAGCCGATCGTCGTGATCGCGCAGATCGTGCTGGCCGACCACGGGCGTTCGCAGGCGCCGTTCGAAGAGGAAATGCGCGCGAATCCGGCCGTGCTCGACTGCTGGCTCGTCAGCGGCACGTTCGATTTTCTCGTGCGGCTCGCGTGCGAGGATCTCGACGAGTACCGGCGGATCGCGAACGTGTGGCTGGAAAGCCCGCGGTTCCGGATCGAGAAGATCGTGACGACGGCCGAACTGCAGGCGATCAAGCGCAGTGTCGTGTGATGCGACCGGCCCGGCAGGGCCGGTTTCGATGCGAATGACCGGAGCAATCGATTTGCATTCCAAATCAAATCGGCTGGCCGGATCACAATCAGGGTGAGCACTATGGATGCTATGCAAGCGGCAGCGGAGACGGCCGCGCCGTCCGGGACGACGCTGAAGCGCCGTCTGCAGGGCCGCCACATCGCGATGATCGCGATCGGCGGTTCGATCGGCACGGGGCTGTTCGTCGCGTCGGGCGCGTCGGTCGCGCAGGCGGGGCCGGGCGGGGCGATCGCCGCGTATCTCGCGATCGGGATCATGGTCTACTTCGTCGTCACGGGGCTCGGCGAGATGGCCGCGCTGATGCCGGTATCGGGCTCGTTCGCGATCTACGGCGAGAAGTATGTCGACGAAGGCTTCGGCGTCGCGCTGGGCTGGACCTACTGGTACAGCTGGGCGGTGACGATCGCGATCGAGCTGGTCGCCGCGCAGATCGTGATGCGCTACTGGTTTCCGTCGGTGCCGGGCGTGTCGTGGGGCGCGGGTTTCCTCGTGCTGATTTTCCTGCTCAATACGCTGTCGGTGCGCGGCTTCGGCGAATCGGAATACTGGTTCTCGCTGATCAAGGTCGTCACCGTGATCGCGTTCATCGCGGCCGGGCTGCTGATCGCGGCCGGCGTGCTGGGCGACGGGCATACCGGCACCGGGTATGCCGGCACCGGGCATACCGTCGGCTGGCGCAACTTCACGACCGGCGACGCGCCGTTCGTCGGCGGCGTGCACGCGATGATGAGCGTCGCGCTGATCGCGGGCTTCTCGTTCCTCGGCACCGAGCTGGTCGGCATCACGGCCGGCGAATCGGAAAACCCGCGCAAGACGATTCCGCGCGCGGTGAAGCAGATCTTCTGGCGGATCATGCTGTTCTACGTGCTCGCGATCTTCGTGATCGGCCTGCTCGTGCCGTACACCGATCCGAACCTGCTGAAGAGCGACGTGACCGATGTCGGCGTGAGCCCGTTTACGCTGGTGTTCAGCCACGCGGGGTTCCCGCTCGCCGCCGGCGCGATGAATCTGGTGATCCTGACGGCCGTGTTGTCGGCCGGCAATTCCGGCACCTACGCGGCGACGCGGATGCTGTACAACCTCGCGTCGGAAGGGCGCGCGCCGGCGATGTTCGCGACGCTGTCGCCGGGCGGCGTGCCGCGCAACGCGCTGTACGCGACGATGGCCGTCGGCGGGTTGTGCTTCCTCACGTCGCTGACCAACAACCAGCGCATCTATCTGTGGCTGCTGAATACGGTCGGCATCACCGGCTTCATCGCGTGGCTCGGCATTGCGGTCTGCCATTACCGGTTCCGCAAGGGATTCCTGAAGCAGGGCTATCGTCTCGATCAGCTGCCGTATCGCGCGAAATGGTTTCCGTTCGGGCCGTTGTTCGCGATCGCGATCTGCATCGTCATTTCGCTCGGCCAGGATTACCAGGCGTTTTTCGCGGCACGCATCGACTGGATGGAAGTGCTGTCGATCTATGTGTGGATTCCGCTGTTCGTCGCGATCTGGTGGGCGTATCGCCGCGCGCGCAAGAGCCGGCTCGTGCGCTACGAGGAGATGGACATCGGGCCGTGGCTCACGCGCTCGGTCGGGGCCGTCGACGCGGCCGCCGCGCAGCACGGGCAGCCGCATTGATCCTGCGTGAAATCCGCCCGCGCGCGCACTTTCCGCGGTACGTGCCCGGCCGTTACTTGTCCAGCTCCGGATAGTGCCGGAAGATCCCCATGTCGTTGAACGGGATGCGGCGTTCCGACTCGAGGTAGCGCGCGACCGGCGGATGCTGCGCGACGCGATCGTGCAGCGCGACCAGCGCCGCGACCTTGCGCTCCGCGCGCTTCATCGCTTTCGGGAACGCGTAGCGCAGGCCCTCGATCAACTGGAACATCGTCAGGTCCGCATAGGTGAGCGCGCTGCCGGCGATATAGCCGCTCTTGTGGGGATTCTGTTCGAGCAGGCGATCGAAGTAGCCGAGGAATTTCGGCAGCCGGTTCTCGAGGAAATCGGCGGCGCGCTCGGCTGCTTCCGCTTGCTGCTCCTCGTAGTAGAGGCCGCTGCCGATCGGATGGTGGGTGTCGTGGATCTCGGTGACGAAATCGGCGGCGGTCAGCTGGATCTGGTGCACCCACAGCCGGCCGGCTTCGTCGTCAGGCGCGAGCCCGAGCCGCGCGCCGAGAAACAGCAGGATGTTCGCGGTCTGCCCGACGACCACGTCGCCGGCCTTCAGGAACGGCGGCGCGAACGGCACGCATTCGGCCTTCGCGCTGTCCATCATGCGCATCATGGCCGACACGCCCATTCCGCGCCCCGATTCGCGCGCGACGTCGACGTAATCGGCCTCGGCCGCCTCGAGCGCGAGCCGCACGTATTCGCCGCGGCCCTGGATCTCGGGCCAGTAATAGAGTTCGTATTGCATGCAAGTCTCCTGTCCGGTCGATGCGCCGGGATGCACGCATCGCGATGGCGGGGAGGGCGGCCGCGCGCCGCCCGTTGCGAATAGACAGTCTATGAGATCGAGTGCGAAATGCCCGTGGCGCCGCGTGTCATGTGCGGCGTTCGTCGCAGCCATTCGGCCGGTCTCCGGTGAATGGCGACCTGCGTCGTGTCGGGGCCACGCATCGTATGCCTGCTGACGGTTCGCATGGCTTGATTCGGAAATGATCATTTCCTATAATGCCGCATGGCTACGAAAATTGCAGCGAACGTTGGCAGGCCGCGAGAATTCGATATGGATGACGCGCTGGACGGCTTCATCCGCGTCTTTCGCGAGCGTGGCTATCATGCGACTTCTATCGGCGACCTGTCCCGGGAGACGGGGCTCACTGCCGGCAGTCTTTACAAGGCCTTTGCCGACAAGAACGCGATATTCGTTGCCGCGTTGAACCGGTACATCGATCGGCGCGTAAGCGAGCTCAACGTGATCCTTGCCGATGAAAAAAGCGGACGAGACAAGGTGCGAGCGCTCCTGCGCTTTTACGCGGACGTCTCGCATGGAGACGAGGGTCGAAAGGGCTGTCTGGTCGTCGCCGGCGCCATTGTTCTGAGTACGCTGGATAGCGAGATCGCCGGCATCGTCCACAAATCGATGCAGAGGATCGAGCGTCTCCTTCGCGATTTGATCAAGCAAGGGCAGGCCGATGGATCCGTCGATGCCGCGCTGAACGCGCAAGCCGCGTCGAGCTGTCTGTTTGCCATGGTGCAGGGGCTTCGAGTGGTGGGGAAGCTCGGCCAGAGCCGGAGCGACATGTCGATGCTGGTCGACGAGGCAATGCGGCTGCTCGACTAAGGTTTCTGCGTTGCCCGACAGATGACTCGATGTGAGGTAACGCGCGAAACGGCGCATGCACGTGGTCCGGTTTCGCCGAATTGGGAAATGGGTATTTCCGAACGAAATGGCTCCCGCTGCCGGGGGGGGCATCATCCAGGACAGTCGATTCTGTAGAGAGGACGAACTTATGTACCAGCATCAATCAACCGAGGCTGCTTCGCACCTCGAGGCCACGCCCTATTTTCGGGAAGACCCGCGGCTCACCGGCTTTCGTCATCGGTTCGATACGGTAGACGGGGTGCGCCTTCATTTTGTCGAAGGAGGCCGCGCCGACGGCGAGACCATCGTCCTGCTCGCCGGGTTTCCGGAAAGCTGGTACGCGTGGCGGAGAGTCATGCCGCTTCTCGCGGACGAATTCAGGATCGTGGCGCCGGATCTTCCCGGACAAGGCGACTCGGACCGTCCACTCGTCGGTTACGACACACAGACCGTCGCGGCAACGCTTGCGCGCCTGCTGGAGCGGCAAAATATCGCGCGCTTTTACCTGGCCGCTCACGACGTCGGGGCGTGGGTCGCCTATCCGTTTGCCGCGATGTATCCCGAATCAGTGAAGCGATTGGCGTTGCTCGACGCGGGGATACCCGGCGTCACGCTGCCGGCCGCACTGCCGATCGAGCCCGGCAACGCATGGCGCACGTGGCACTTCGCATTTCATACTGTCGCCGACCTGCCGGAGACGCTGATTGCCGGCAAGGAGCGCGAGTATCTCGATTGGTTCTTGCGTCGCAAGGCGGCCAATCCCGAGTCGTTCTCCGACGCGGATGTCGACGAGTATCTCCGGGTGTTCACCCGGGACGGCGGGTTGCGAGCGGGGCTGGCCTTCTATCGGGCCGTGTCGGAGTCGTCGGCGCAGAACCGCAAGCTGCAGGCGCTGGGGAAGCTGAAGATGCCCGTGCTCGCCGTCAGTGCGGATCAGGGATCCATACCTGACATGGCGGGGCCGCTCGAACATGTCGCGGAGGAGGTGACGGCTGCGACGATCGCGTATAGCGGGCATTTCATTCCTGAAGAACAACCGCAGGCGCTGGCGCGCGAGTTGCGCGATTTCTTCCGGTAGCACGCCGCCGCAAGTCGATTGCAATGCCCTGGGGCGGCCTGCGACGGTCGAGAAATCGCGCCGCGCAAGCCAGCATGGGTGCGGCGCACGGATGCGTCGCACGCGTGGGCGCGTTTGGGCGGGTTGCGTATGGCTCGCGACAACCTGCGCCAAGTGCGTATGCCGACGGCGCGACTTGTCCGCGTCCAGCCGCCGCGCTTGCCGGGTAATGCTTATCCGGGTATCGCGTGTACCACCCAACTCACTGTTTTTATTAACTTTTTTCGTTATCGTGGTACTCCGCGGGCCGATTTTGCGTGGCATAATCGACCACATCCGCAAGGCTTGTAGTCACAACGACCCCGCATACCCATGGCACAGACTCTCTACGACAAACTGTGGAACACCCACGTGGTCCACACCGAGGAAGACGGCACGACCCTGCTCTACATCGACCGTCAGCTGCTGCATGAAGTCACGAGCCCGCAGGCATTCGAAGGGCTGAAGATCGCGCAGCGTCCGGTGTGGCGCATCAGCGCGAACCTGGCCGTGTCGGACCACAACGTGCCGACGACGGACCGCAGCCACGGCATCGCCGATCCCGTCTCGAAGCTGCAGGTCGACACGCTCGATTCGAACTGCGACGCATTCGGCATCACCCAATTCAAGATGAACGACGTGCGTCAGGGCATCGTCCACATCATCGGGCCGGAGCAGGGCGCGACGCTGCCGGGCATGACGATCGTGTGCGGCGATTCGCATACGTCGACGCACGGCGCGTTCGGCGCGCTCGCGCACGGCATCGGCACGTCGGAAGTCGAGCACGTGCTCGCGACGCAGACCCTGCTGCAGAAGAAGAGCAAGAACATGCTCGTGAAGGTCGAGGGCGCGCTGCCGCGCGGCTGTACCGCGAAGGACATCGTGCTCGCGATCATCGGCAAGATCGGTACCGCGGGCGGTACGGGCTACGCGATCGAATTCGGCGGCTCGACCATTCGCGCGCTGACGATGGAAGGCCGCATGACCGTCTGCAACATGGCGATCGAGGCCGGCGCGCGCGCAGGCATGGTCGCGGTGGACGACACGACGATCGATTACCTGAAGGGCCGTCCGTTCGTGCCGACCGGCGCGGAATGGGATCAGGCCGTCGAATACTGGCGGCAGTTCAAGTCGGACGACGGCGCGCAGTTCGACCGCGTGGTCGAGCTGAACGCGGCCGAGATCGTTCCGCAGGTCACGTGGGGCACGTCGCCGGAAATGGTCACGTCGATCGACGGTCGCGTGCCCGATCCCGAGCGCGAGAAGGATCCGGTCAAGCGCGACGCGATGGAGCGCGCGCTGGCATACATGGCGCTCGAGCCGAACACGCCGATCGAATCGATCAAGGTCGACAAGATCTTCATCGGCTCGTGCACGAACGCACGGATCGAGGACATCCGCGCGGCCGCGTACGTCGTGAAGAAGCTGAACCGTCGCGTCGCGTCGAACGTGCGGCTCGCGATGGTCGTGCCGGGCTCGGGCCTCGTGAAGGCGCAGGCCGAGCGCGAAGGGCTCGACAAGGTGTTCACCGATGCGGGCTTCGAATGGCGCGAGCCGGGCTGCTCGATGTGCCTCGCGATGAACGCCGACCGGCTCGAGCCGGGCGAGCGCTGCGCGTCGACGTCGAACCGCAACTTCGAAGGCCGGCAGGGCGCGGGCGGTCGCACGCACCTCGTGAGCCCCGCGATGGCGGCGGCCGCGGCGATCGAAGGTCACTTCGTCGACATTCGCCAGCTGGGGTAACACGTGACGGCATCGAAGGTCATCGCGCGGCTGGTTGCCGCGCTGGCGCTGGCGGGGTTGGGCTTCGGCCTGGCCGGCTGCAATACCGTCCGAGGCTTCGGGGAAGACGTCAACGCCGCCGGCAGCGCACTGAAGCGCGCCGCGGAGTGACGTTTCCCGCCGAGAATTTGTCGATGTGCGCCGGCTGAATGCCGGCCCTTCAACCGGATAGACGGATCATGGAAAAATTCACTGTACATACCGGCGTCGTGGCGCCGCTCGATCGCGAGAACGTCGACACCGACGCGATCATCCCGAAGCAGTTCCTGAAGTCGATCAAGCGCACGGGCTTCGGTCCGAACGCATTCGACGAGTGGCGCTATCTCGATCACGGCGAGCCGGGCCAGGACAATTCGAAGCGTCCGCTGAACCCGGACTTCGTGCTGAACCAGCCGCGCTACCAGGGCGCCTCGGTGCTGCTTGCACGCAAGAACTTCGGCTGCGGCAGCTCGCGCGAGCACGCGCCGTGGGCGCTGCAGCAGTACGGCTTCCGCGCGATCATCGCGCCGAGCTTCGCCGACATCTTCTTCAACAACTGCTACAAGAACGGGCTGCTGCCGATCGTGCTGACCGAGCAGCAGGTCGATCACCTGTTCAACGAGACGGTCGCGTTCAACGGCTTTCAACTGACGATCGACCTCGACGCGCAGGTCGTGCGCGCGGGCGACGGCCGCGAGTATCCGTTCGAGATCGCCGCGTTCCGCAAGTACTGCCTGCTGAACGGCTTCGACGACATCGGCCTCACGCTGCGCCACGCGGACAAGATCCGCCAGTTCGAAGCGGAGCGGCTCGTGAAGCAGCCGTGGCTCAACACCAAGCTGGTCGGCTGATCGCGCGTGGCGGGCGGGCGCGCCGTGCGTGCGCTCGCCGGCTTGCCTCCATAACAATCTACTCAGTCAGGAATTTCGCATGAAGATTGCAGTGCTGCCCGGCGACGGCATCGGTCCGGAAATCGTCAATGAAGCGGTGAAGGTGCTGAACGCACTCGACGAGAAGTTCGAACTCGAACAGGCGCCGGTCGGCGGCGCGGGCTACGAGGCGAGCGGCCATCCGCTGCCCGACGCGACGCTGGCGCTCGCGAAGCAGGCCGACGCGATCCTGTTCGGCGCGGTCGGCGACTGGAAGTACGACTCGCTGGAGCGCGCGCTGCGCCCCGAGCAGGCGATTCTCGGGCTGCGCAAGCACCTCGAGCTGTTCGCGAACTTCCGCCCGGCGATCTGCTATCCGCAGCTCGTCGATGCGTCGCCGTTGAAGCCGGAGCTCGTCGCGGGCCTCGACATCCTGATCGTGCGCGAACTGAACGGCGACATCTACTTCGGCCAGCCGCGCGGCGTGCGCGCGGCGCCGGACGGCCCGTTCGCCGGCGAGCGCGAAGGCTTCGACACGATGCGCTATTCGGAGCCGGAAGTGCGCCGCATCGCGCACGTCGCGTTCCAGGCCGCGCAAAAGCGCGCGAAGAAGCTGCTGTCGGTGGACAAGTCGAACGTGCTGGAAACGTCGCAGTTCTGGCGCGACATCATGATCGACGTGTCGAAGGAATACGCGGACGTCGAGCTGTCGCACATGTACGTCGACAACGCGGCGATGCAGCTCGCGAAGGCGCCGAAGCAGTTCGACGTGATCGTCACGGGCAACATGTTCGGCGACATCCTGTCGGATGAAGCGTCGATGCTGACGGGTTCGATCGGCATGCTGCCGTCGGCGTCGCTCGACAAGCACAACAAGGGGCTGTACGAGCCGTCGCACGGTTCGGCGCCGGACATCGCGGGCAAGGGCATCGCGAACCCGCTCGCGACGATCCTGTCGGCCGCGATGCTGCTGCGCTACTCGCTGAATCGCGCGGAGCAGGCCGATCGCATCGAGCGCGCGGTGAAAACGGTGCTCGAACAGGGTTATCGCACGGGCGACATCGCGACGCCGGGCTGCAAGCAGGTCGGCACGGCGGCGATGGGCGACGCGGTGGTCGCCGCGCTGTAAGTGGACGGAAGTGCAGTCCGGTAATTAAGATGAAAAGGGCGCGAACGGGCCGAAAAAATCGGCCGGTTCGCGCACCGTTGGCCGTTGTGCGGGCCAGCGGCTTTGTGTAGACTCGAACGATGGCGCTGATTTCCCTGATCTCCCCGGTCCTGAAACTCCACGGCAACACTGCCCGTGCGGGTGCGCGCGCCATCGTCATCACGAAAACCATTACCACGAAAACGATCATTAAACGCTGATCGCCGTCGTGCCCGCCTGTTTCCCCGCGCGGTCACGCGGGGACGGAAATGGCGGGGAAGCTCCATTCAAGCAAAGGGTTAGTCATGAACGTAGGTCTCGTAGGTTGGCGCGGCATGGTCGGCAGCGTCCTGATGCAGCGCATGCAGGAAGAGGGCGATTTCGACCTGATCGAACCGGTGTTCTTCAGCACCAGCAACACGGGCGGCAAGGCGCCGTCGTTCGCGAAAAACGAGACTACGCTCAAGGACGCGACCAACGTCGACGAGCTGAAGAAGTGCGACGTGATCATCACGTGCCAGGGCGGCGACTACACGAACGACGTGTTCCCGAAGCTGCGCGCGGCCGGCTGGAACGGCTACTGGATCGACGCGGCATCGTCGCTGCGGATGCAGGACGACGCGGTCATCATCCTCGATCCGGTCAACCTCGACGTGATCAAGGACGCGCTGGTCAAGGGCACGAAGAACTTCATCGGCGGCAACTGCACGGTCAGCCTGATGCTGATGGCGCTCGGCGGCCTGTTCCGCGAGAACCTCGTCGACTGGATCACGGCGATGACCTACCAGGCCGCATCGGGCGCGGGCGCGCAGAACATGCGCGAGCTGCTGTCGCAGATGGGCACGCTGAACGGCGCGGTGCAGGAACAGCTCGCCGATCCGGCGTCCGCGATCCTCGACATCGACCGTCGCGTGCTGGCCGCGATGAACAGCGACGCGATGCCGACGAGCCACTTCGGCGTGCCGCTGGCCGGTTCGCTGATTCCGTGGATCGACAAGGATCTCGGCAACGGGATGTCGAAGGAAGAGTGGAAGGGCGGCGCGGAAACCAACAAGATCCTCGGCAAGCCGGCGATGGGCGAGCCGGGTTCGATCCCGGTCGATGGCCTGTGCGTGCGGATCGGCGCGATGCGCTGCCACTCGCAGGCGCTGACGATCAAGCTGAAGAAGGACGTGCCGCTCGACGAGATCAACGGCATCCTCGCATCGGCGAACGACTGGGTGAAGGTCGTGCCGAACGAGCGTGAAGCGTCGATGCGCGACCTGTCGCCGGCGAAGATCACCGGCACGCTGTCGGTGCCGGTCGGCCGCCTGCGCAAGCTCGCGATGGGCGGCGAATACCTGTCGGCGTTCACGGTCGGCGACCAGCTGCTGTGGGGCGCGGCCGAGCCGCTGCGCCGCATGCTGCGCATCCTGCTCGACAAGTAAGCACGCTGGCGGTCCGGCCCGCGGGCCGCGCTGCACGATACGACGCGCCGCGTCGGCCTTGGGATTCAGGGGCGGCGCGGCGCATTTTTCATGGGCGGTCGTTCAGCGCAGGTTCAGCAGCGTCTGGTCGACGGCCTGCTGGGTCTTGATCGTCTGCGCATTCGCCTGGTAATTGCGCTGCGCGGTGATCAGGTTCACGAGCTCGGTCGTCAGGTTGACGTTCGAGTTTTCGAGCGCGCTACCCTGCAGCGTGCCGTGGTTCGTGCTGCCAGGAGCTGAGATCTGCGGCACGCCCGACGCGGCCGTTTCCGCATACTGGTTGCCGCCGATGTTCACGAGCCCGTTCGGGTTGTTGAAGTTCGCCAGCGCGATCAGGCCGAGCACCGCGCTCTGGCCGTTCGAATAGTTGCCGGTCAGCTTGCCGTCGGTGCCGATCGAGAACGTCGTCAGCGTGCCGCTCGCGAATCCGTCCTGCGCGAGATTGTTCACGCCGTCCTTGCCGCCGTACTGCGTCGTGCCGCCGAGGTCGAGCGTCAGGTTCTGCGGATTGGCGCCGCCCGTCGTGTTCGGGATCGAGAACGCGAACTGGCCGAGGCTTGGCGTCGGCTGGCCGGTCGCGGCCGACGTCGTCGAGCTGAGCCGGCCCGATGCATCGAACGTGACGGTGCCGAGATTCGTCGGCGTCTGGCCCTGCACGCCCGCGTAGGCTTGCCACGTGCCGGCCGCGTTCTTCGCGAAGTACATCGTGACCTGTTGCGAGCCGCCGAGCGTGTCGTAGACCTGGATCGACGAATTGTAGTTGTACGTCGTGTTGTCGGTCGCGTTGAACGGCGTCTTGGCCGGCACCTTGTCTTGCGCGTTCAGGTTGAACTGGCCGGTGATCTTGCTCGTCGCGCGCGGTGCGATGTTGCTGGTCGGCGCCTGCAGCGGCACGGTCTGCGCGGTGTTGATCATGCCGCCGGCGCCTGCCGCATAGCCCATCAGGTTGCGGCCTTGCGCGTCGACGATCGCGCCGTTCTTGTCGCGGTGGAACGTGCCGTCGCGCGAGTACGTGGTCACGCCGTTGCTCGACATCTGGAAGAAGCCGTTGCCGTTGATTGCAACGTCGAGCGACGACTTCGTCGAGTTGATCGTCCCCTGGCCGAAATTCTGCTGCACCGACGCGAGCCGCGTGCCGATGCCGATCTGCGTGTTGACCGACGTCGCGACCGAATTCGCGTACATGTCGGCGAAGTTCGCGCGTCCCTGCTTGAAGCCGACCGTGTTTGCGTTCGCGATGTTGTTGCCGATGACGTCGAGATTGCTCGACGCCCCGGCCAACCCGCTCAAACCCTGCTGATAGCCCATGTTCGTCCCCGTAACGAGCTCGTGAGTGAATGCAGTCGTGCGACTGCGCGATGACCCTCCGGTACTTCACGGCATCAGTCCGACCGCGTGCTGCTGTCTTTCCGACATGGGCGGGCGCGAGGTCGAAATGTGCCGATTCCTGTTTGAAGGCGATCGTATCGACGGCGGTTATCAGGTCTGTGTAATTTTGTGTAATGCAATTGAATTGATGCAGAAACGATCGCTTTTGTATGAGCAATGGGTCGTGTGGAAGGGGTGAAAGCCTTGCGGGGCGGGGCTTTGGCGGTGTGAATTTTCATTTTCTCCGATAAGAGCGGGAAATTGCCTTCTTATCGACGAATTGGAATTGATCGGGATGGGATTAATCGCCGGTCGAGATTTGTTTTGATTGTGCGGCTGGTCATTCATTAACGGCGGGCGGGATGGATTGTTGAGGAAACGCTTGCGATTCTGTTGCTCCGGTCCTTCGGAGGATGTCCGCTGAGCGCCACAAGGCCGTGTCATTCGAGTGGGGCGCGAGTCTGCGTGAGGCGGCTTTCGACTGCGGCAAGCAGGTTCATTTTTACGGGTTGGATACATGGACTGCGACACGCGCACCCGCTCGACATGAGCGCCCGCCCGCGCCCGGTGGCACCTGCCGGCGACGAATTCGGCCGGAACCCGATCGCGTGAAGTAAACTACGCGGTTACGACGCACAGACCCGCCGAAAGCGTCGCGTTCCGCGCGACGCTTTTGCATTTCTGCCGCCACTTTATTGACGCTTCCAACCGCGAATCCGAGCCGCGCCCGCGCGCGGCGATAGAGCCAACGATGTCCCGAATTTCCTTGTTTTCGCGTCAGTCCCGCTTGTCGCGCGCCGTGCGTGGCGCGCTGGCGATCCTGGCGCTCGGCGTAGCCGCATCGGCGTGGGCAGTCGGCACCGGCGAATTGCCGGCGTCCGCCGCCGGCGCCGCCGCTCCGCTTACCGTGACGGTCCAGCCGGGCCAGTCGCTGAACGACATCGCGAAAGCGGCCACGCAATCGCATGATCCGGCCGTGCTCGCACGCGCTGGCCGTGCGTTGTTCGATGCCAATCCGCAGGCGTTCATGAAACGCGACGCGAGCCGCCTGAAAGTCGGCGCGACGCTGACCGTGCCCGCGCTCGACGCGACCGGCGCGGCGCTCGTGCCGGCCGGCGCATCCGCTGCCTCCGGTGCGGCGGCTGCTTCCGCGCCCGCCGCCGCATCGGGCGGAGCGGCGCTCGCGCAGCACGGCGCATCCGCGCCGCATCCCGGCTCGGCCGTGCAACCCGCGCCGGTGGCGCCGGCCGTGCACGCGGCTCCGGTGAGCGGGGCGAGCGTCTCGACGGCGACGGCGGCGGGGGCGTTGGCTTCGAGCGGTGCTTCGGCTTCGATCGGCGCGTCGGCCGCATATGGCGCGTCGGCTGTCGAAAGCACGCAGCCGGCGGCGTCCACGGCCGGGGCAAGCGGCCCGCACGTGTGGAGCGGTGCGATCCAGTCGGCGCCGTCGTCCGCGAGCGAGGCTGCGGGGCAGGCGGTGCCGGGTAGCCCGGTTTCCGGCGTGCATGAACCGGCCGGCGCGGCGCCCGCCGTGAGTGCGTCGCAGCCGCGGCCGTCGAGCCTGCAGCAATTGCTGGCGTTGAAGAATCGCGTGCTGATGGAGTTGCAGAAGCACGGCATCGGCAAGCCGGCGACGACGACCGGCGTCGCGCCTGCTCCGGTGCCCGCCACGCCGCGTCCGGCCGTGAATGACGCGGGTGCATCGGCCGCGGCATCGACGGCGGACGAAGCCGCGTCGGGTGTGGCAGCCAGTGCGCCGCAATCGGCATCGGCTTCGGTACAACGGGTCGCGCCTGTCGCGACGCCTGCACGGCGTACCGAACAGATGGACTGGCGCCCGGTCGCCGTGGCCGGCGCTGCCGTGATCGTGCTTGCGGCCGGCTTCGCATGGCGCAAGCGCCGCAAGGGTCGCCGCGCTGACGATGCGGGTACCGTTGCGACCGCGGCCGCAGGGGGCGGTGCCGTGGCTGCGGAAGCCGAAGCCGCGTCGTCTGTCGAACGAGAACTGCCGATCACGCCCGAGATGCCGGTCGCACGCGATGCGGCGTCCGACCTGAACCTCGCCGCGGCGACTGCCGCTGCGGCGGAGACGATCGAGCCGCCCGCAGCGGACACATCGCCTGTGCCCGAAGTGGCGGCACCGCACGACGGGTCGCCCGAATTGCCGGCTGCTCACGCTACGGGGCCGCTTGCGAACGAGGCGACTCCGGCTCCGGTCGAGGCTCCGCACGACGCAGAACCGGCGGAAAAAACCACCGCAGCGGACCAGCCAGCCGACCCGACCGCCGCATCCGCCGCACCTGCGACGACCGAAGCGCAGCACGCGTCGCTGATGCAGAACGCGATCAGCGCGCTCAACAGTCTCGACATGCCGTTGCCGCCGCGGACGGCGGACGAGCCATCGTCGACGGCGGAGGAACCGTCTGCGCGGGCAGTGCAGTCCGATGTCGATAAAATCGCAACTAACGGTCAATCCGCGCAGCACCCGCCAACGGGCGCGAGTGAACCGGCACCGGAACATCCCGCCGACCAGGACGAGGAGTTCGATTGGGACCCGGACGCAGCGACGCCCGCCGGCCAAGCTGGCAGCCCGCCCGTGACGACATCGCTGCCCCCGCTCGGCGGCGCGCAGTTCGGCGCGCTGAAGCTCGACTTCGATCTCGACCTGCCGTCCACGCCGGGCGCCGCGCTGCCCGCGCTCACCGCGGACGAGCTCGCGCGCATCGCCCGCAACAAGCTCGACCTCGCGGCCGAATACGTCGAACTGGGCGACCTGTCCGGCGCGCGGACGCTGCTGCAGGAAGTGATCGACGCGAACGACGCCGCGACTCGCGACGATGCACGCGCGCTGCTCGCGAAACTGGCGGACGAGGCGTGATGCGGATCGCGCTGGGCATCCAGTACGACGGCGCGGCGTTCTGCGGCTGGCAGGCGCAGCCGCACGGCAAGACCGTGCAGGATCGGCTCGAACATGCGCTGGCCGAATTCGCGCGGGTGCCGCTGCACACGACGGTGGCGGGGCGCACCGACACCGGCGTGCACGGGCTCGGACAAGTCGTGCATTTCGACACCGATCTCGAGCGGGAGGTGTTCTCGTGGGTGCGCGGCACCAATGCGTTCCTGCCGTCGACCGTGTCGGTGCAATGGGCGAAGCCGATGCCGGATACGTTCCATGCGCGTTTCTCGGCGTTCGAGCGCACCTACTACTACGCGCTGTACGTGCATCCGGTACGTTCGCCGATGCTGGCCGGGCGCGCCGGCTGGATCCACACGCCGCTCGACGACGACGCGATGCGCGCCGCCGCCGCGCACCTGATCGGCGAGCACGACTTTTCGTCGTTCCGGTCGTCGGAATGCCAGTCGAAGACGCCGGTCAAACACCTGTATCAGATCGATGTGCGGCGCGCGGGGCATTTCATCCATTTCCGCTTCCGCGCGAACGCGTTCCTGCATCACATGGTGCGCAACCTGATGGGCTGCCTCGTCGCGGTCGGGCGCGGCCGCTATCCGGCCGACTGGCTCGCCGACGTGCTGGCCGGGCGTGACCGCAATCTCGCGGCGCCCACGTTTATGGCCGACGGGCTGTACCTCGCCCACGTCGGCTATCCGGCGGAATTCGCCGTCCCGCCCGCGCAGCTCGGCAGCGTACCGTGGAGCAGCGTCTGGGCGGATCTGGACCCACAAACATGACGGAGCACGCCGTGTCTTCTTCGAATTCCGTCGCGGCCGGCCTGGCGCCGCGCACGCGCATCAAGCTGTGCGGGCTGTCGCGTCCCGAGGACGTGCTGCATGCGGCGGCGCTCGGCGCCGATGCGATCGGCCTCGTGTTCTACCCGAAGAGCCCGCGCGCGGTGACGATCGCGCAGGCGGCCGAGCTGGCGAGCCTCGCGCCGCCGTTCGTCTCGGTGGTCGGGCTGTTCGTGAATGCGACCGAAGCCGACATCGAAGCCGTCGTGCGCGACGTGCCACTGACGGTGCTGCAGTTCCATGGCGACGAGACGCCGGCGCAGTGCGACGCGCTCGGCCGCGCGGCACGGCTGCCGTGGTTGCGCGCGGTGCGCGTCGGCCCCTCGACGCAGCGTGCCGATTTGGTAGAATCGGCTCTTCATTATTCGAAAGCGCGCGGCCTCCTGTTCGACACTTTGGTGCCGGATTACGGCGGTAGCGGCAAGGTCTTCGATTGGTCTCTTATTCCCGCAGAGCTCGCGCGTCGGGCCGTTTTGAGTGGTGGCTTGAACGCGCAAAACGTCGGTGATGCGATCCGCCAGTTGCGTCCGTTTGCTGTCGATGTCTCGAGTGGCATCGAAGTGGAGGGCGCGAAGGGCGTGAAGGATCACGCCCGGATGGCGGCGTTCGTACGCGCGGTGCGCGCAGCGGACGCCGGGTGATGCAAGCCGGTGCGACCCCCAAAGCGGGCACACCGACCGATCGAGAGAGACACCATGTACAACCTTCCTGATGATCGCGGCCATTTCGGCCCGTATGGCGGCGTGTTCGTCGCCGAGACGCTGATTCACGCGCTGGACGAACTGCGCGCGGCGTATGAAAAGTTCCAGAACGATCCCGACTTCGTCGCCGAATTCGAGCGCGAGCTGAAGTATTTCGTCGGCCGCCCGTCGCCGATCTATCACGCGCAGCGCTGGAGCGAGATGCTCGGCGGCGCGCAGATCTACCTGAAGCGCGAAGACCTGAACCACACGGGTGCGCACAAGATCAACAACGTGATCGGCCAGGCGCTGCTCGCGAAGCGCATGGGCAAGAAGCGCGTGATCGCGGAAACGGGCGCCGGCCAGCACGGCGTCGCGACCGCGACGATCTGCGCGCGCTTCGGGATGGAGTGCGTCGTCTACATGGGCTCGGAGGACGTGCGCCGGCAGGCCGCGAACGTCTACCGGATGAAGCTGCTGGGCGCGACCGTCGTGCCGGTCGAATCGGGTTCGCGCACGCTGAAGGACGCGCTGAACGAAGCGATGCGCGACTGGGTCACGAATATCGAAAGCACGTTCTACATCATCGGCACGGTCGCGGGCCCGCACCCGTACCCGATGATGGTGCGCGACTTCCAGCGCGTGATCGGTGACGAGTGCAAGGTGCAGATGCCCGAGCTCGCCGGCCGCCAGCCGGACGCGGTGATCGCGTGCGTCGGCGGCGGGTCGAACGCGATGGGCATCTTCTATCCGTACATCGACGATACCTCGGTGCAACTGATCGGCGTCGAAGCGGCCGGCGACGGCCTCGACACGGGCCATCACGCTGCCTCGCTGATCGCCGGCAGCCCCGGCGTGCTGCACGGCAACCGCACGTACCTGCTGCAGGACGACAACGGCCAGATCATCGAGACGCATTCGGTGTCGGCGGGCCTCGATTATCCGGGCGTCGGTCCCGAGCACGCATGGCTGAAGGACAGCGGCCGCGCGCAGTACGTGCCGATCACCGACGCGGAAGCGTTGAAGGCGTTTCACGACTGCTGCCGGATCGAGGGGATCATTCCCGCGCTCGAGTCGAGCCACGCGATCGCGTACGGCGTGAAGCTCGCGCCGACGTTGCCGAAGGACAAGCTCCTGCTCGTCAACCTGTCGGGCCGCGGCGACAAGGACATGCACACGGTCGCCGAGCGATCGGGCATCGAGCTCTGACCCCGACCGATGCGTGACCTGATCGAAGAGCCGGGCGGCGGCGCCGCGAGCGAGGCGGAGGCGGTTCAGCCCGCCGCTGCCGCGCCGCGCGCGCTGCCGTCCGGTATCGAACTGCACAACCGCGACTTCCTGACCCATGCCGCGTATTTGCCGGATGCGTCGATCGACCTGATCGTCGCCGATCCGCCGTACGGGCTCGGCAAGGACTACGGCAACGATTCGGACAAGCGTTCGGGCGACGATTTCCTCGCGTGGACGCGCGGGTGGCTCGAGCTCGCGATTCCGAAGCTGAAGCCGAGCGGGTCGATGTACATCTTCTGCACATGGCAGTACGCGCCGGAAATCTTCAGTTTCCTGAAGACGCAGCTCACGATGGTCAACGAGATCATCTGGGACCGGCGCGTGCCGAGCATGGGCGGCACGACGCGCCGTTTCACGTCGGTGCACGACAACATCGGCTTTTTCGCGGTTTCGAAGGCGTATTACTTCGATCTCGATCCGGTCCGCATCCCGTACGACGCCGACACGAAGAAGGCCCGCTCGCGCAAGCTGTTCGAAGGCAGCAAGTGGCTGGAGATGGGCTACAACCCGAAGGACGTCTGGTCGGTCTCACGCCTGCACCGGCAGCACGCGGAGCGCGTCGATCACCCGACCCAGAAGCCGCTGGAAATCATCGAGCGGATGGTGCTCGCCAGCTGCCCGCCGGGCGGCCGCGTGCTCGATCCGTTCATGGGCAGCGGCACGACCGCGGTGGCCTGCGCACGGCAGGGGCGCGACTTCGTCGGCTACGAGATCAACGAAAGCTATTGTGCGATCGCGCACGAGCGCGTGAGCGCGCTCGCCGCGCCGGCGTGCGCGTGAATCGCGCCGCCGCATCGCCGAATGCTGCTTTGCATGGGACCGGAGTAAGCGCTAAAGCGCTAACTCCGGTCGACATAGGAAAATTATCATGAATCGTATTAAGCAGACCTTCGCCGCGCTCGCCGAACAAGGCCGTAAGGGCCTGATCCCGTTCATCACGGCCGGCGACCCTGATCCCGCGAAAACCGTCGAATTCATGCACGCGCTCGCCGCCGGCGGCGCGGACGTGATCGAACTCGGCGTGCCGTTCTCGGACCCGATGGCCGACGGCCCCGTGATCCAGCGCTCGTCGGAACGCGCGCTCGCGCGCGGCGTCACGTTGAAGAGCGTGCTCGCCGACGTGAAGCGTTTTCGCGAAACCGACCCCAAAACCCCCGTCGTGCTGATGGGCTATGCGAACCCGATCGAACGGATGGGCGTCGACGCATTCGCGGCCGAAGCCCACGCGGCCGGCGTCGACGGCGTGCTGGTGGTCGACTATCCGCCGGAAGAGGCGGGCGTATTCGCCGAGAAAATGCGTGCCGCGCAGATCGATCCGATCTTCCTGCTCGCGCCCACGTCGACCGACGAACGCATCGCCGACGTCGGCAAGATCGCGAGCGGCTACGTGTATTACGTGTCGCTCAAGGGCGTGACCGGCGCGGGAAATCTGGATGTTTCGAGCATTGCAGGTAAAATCCCGGCCATCAAGTCGCGCGTGCCGGTTCCGGTGGGCGTCGGCTTCGGTATCCGCGACGCCGAAACGGCGCGCGCGGTGGCCGAAGTGTCGGACGCCGTCGTGATCGGCAGCCGCCTCGTGCAGCTGCTCGAGAGCGCCGCGCCGGAAGGTGCCGCCGCCGCGTTGAAGACTTTCATCGCCGAGCTGCGTGCTGCGCTGGACGGTGCGGGCAACACGGCGCGATAAACACAACACAGGAAGCGGGAACGGGCCGGTTGGCCCGCCCCGCCACGGAACAGGAAACCATACGATGAGCTGGCTCGACAAACTGTTGCCGCCGAAGATCAAGCAGACCGACCCGAAAAGCCGCAAGGGCATTCCGGAAGGCCTGTGGGTCAAGTGCCCGTCCTGCGAGGCCGTTCTCTATCGCAACGACGTGGACGCGAACCTGCACGTGTGCCCGAAGTGCGATCACCACATGCGTATCGGCGCGCGCGAGCGCCTCGACGGGCTGCTCGATCCGGAAGGCCGCTATGAAATCGGCCAGGAAATCGTGCCGGTCGACACGCTGAAGTTCAAGGACAGCCGCAAGTACCCCGATCGTCTGAAGGAAGCGATGGACGAAACCGGCGAGACCGACGCGATGGTCGTGATGGGCGGGGCGATTCACACGCTGCCCGTCGTCGCGGCCTGCTTCGAGTTCTCGTTCATGGGCGGCTCGATGGGTTCGGTCGTCGGCGAACGCTTCGCGCGCGGTGCGCAGAACGCGCTGGAACAGCACGTACCGTTCATCTGCTTCACCGCATCGGGCGGCGCGCGGATGCAGGAAAGCCTGCTGTCGCTGATGCAGATGGCCAAGACCACCGCGATGCTGACCAAGCTGGCCGAAGCCAAGCTGCCGTTCATCTCGGTGCTGACCGACCCGACGATGGGCGGCGTGTCGGCGAGCTTCGCGTTCCTCGGCGACGTCGTGATCGCCGAGCCGAAGGCGCTGATCGGCTTCGCCGGCCCGCGCGTGATCGAGCAGACGGTCCGCGAGAAGCTGCCGGAAGGCTTCCAGCGCGCCGAATTCCTGCTGAAGACGGGCGCGATCGACATGATCGTCGACCGTCGCAAGATGCGCGACGAGATCGCGCAGTTGCTCGCACTGCTGCAGCGACAGCCGGCCGACGCGCTGGCTTGACCGGCGCAAGGTTGTGACGCTGCGCGTCGCCTGGCTTCAACGTCAGGCGGCGCGCTTCGTTTTTTTGGCGTAGTGGCGGTACCGATCCAGATTTGATCCGATGAGCACTTTTCCCACTCTCGACGCGTGGCTTTCGCATCTCGAACGCGCGCACCCGGTCGGCATCGACATGGGCCTGACCCGCATCGGGCAGGTCAAGGCGGCGCTGCAGCTCGAATTCGCGTGCCCGGTGATCACCGTCGGCGGCACGAACGGCAAGGGTTCGACCTGCGCATTCCTCGAGACGATCCTCGTGCGCGCGGGCTACAAGGTCGGCTGCCACACGTCGCCGCACCTGCTCGAATTCAACGAGCGCGCACGCGTGAACGGGCAGAACGTGACCGACGACGAGCTGCTGCCGCATTTCGAGGCCGTCGAAGCCGCGCGCACGTCGCTGGCCGAACCTGTATCGCTCACGTATTTCGAATTCACGACGCTCGCGATCCTGCATCTGTTCGCGTCGCGCGGGCTCGACGCGGTGATCCTCGAAGTCGGCCTCGGCGGCCGGCTGGACGCGGTCAACATCATCGACACCGATTGCGCGATCGTCACGAGCATCGACATCGACCACACCGAATACCTCGGCGACACGCGCGAGAAGATCGCGTTCGAGAAGGCCGGGATCTTCCGCGCGGGCAAGCCGGCGATCTGCGGCGATCCGGCCGCGCCGCAGACGCTGATCGACCACGCCGAAGCGATCGGCGCCGACCTGTGGCTGGTCGGCCGCGATTTCCGCTACGAGGCGCAGGCGGGCGCCGAGCGTCAGCAATGGAGCTATCTCGGCCGCGAGAAGCGCTATCCGGCGCTCGCGTATCCGGCGCTGCGCGGCGCGAACCAGCTGATCAATGCGTCGGCCGCGCTCGCCGCGCTCGAGGCGCTGCGCCCGGTGCTGCCGGTGTCCGCGCAGGATATCCGGCTCGGACTGGCCAACGTCGAACTGCCGGGGCGCTTCCAGGTGCTGCCCGGCAAGCCGGCGATCGTGCTCGACGTCGCGCACAACCCGCATGCGTCGGCCGTGCTCGAGCAGAACCTCGGCAACATGGGCTTCTTCCCGTACACGTACGCGGTGTTCGGCGCGATGCACGACAAGGACATCGACGGCGTGCTGCAGCACCTGAAGGGCGAGATCGACCACTGGTGCGTGACCGACCTGCCGCTGCCGCGCGCGGCCTCCGCGGAGCAGCTCGAAGCCGCGCTGCGCAAGGCCGGCGTGGAGGAGGGGCCCGATTCGAGCGTGACGCGGTACGCGTCGCCCGCGGAAGCGTTTCGCGATGCGCTAAAAAGAGCATCCGAGAATGATAGAATCGTGGTTTTCGGCAGTTTCCATACGGTTGCCGGCGTGCTGGCCTACCGTAAATCGCAGCAACACTGACTGACGGGCAGTTTCGGACTCAGCCATTCATGGGAATTTTCTCGTTCGGCAAGAAAGACGACGACGCGCCCCCGCGGCGCGGCGGTCGCACCGGGGCCTCCCGGAACGTGCGCACGGAGCGCACTGAACGCGTCGAGCGCCGCTCGCGCCGCACCGAGCGTCCGGAATCGGATGCACTGCTCCTCGATCCGACCCTTCCAGAAAAGCAACGCGCGCGCCGTCGCCTTGTCGGCGCGATCGCGCTCGTCGTGGCCGCGGTAATCGTGCTGCCGATGGTGCTCGATTCGCACCCGAAGCCGGTCACGGACGACATCGCGATCGACATCCCGAACCGCCCCGCGCACCAGGCGGTCGCGCCGCGCGACGACGATGTGTCCGACGTGCAGGCGGGTGTCGCGCACGACGAACCGCCGGCCTCCGACACGGCCGTTGCGGCCGCACCGGCGCCCGCGCCTAAGGATGCCGCGAAGCCGGCCGCGAAACCCGATACGACCACCACCGCGAGCGTGACGCCGCCGAAGCCCGCGCCGAAGCCGGCTGCGCCCGCCGCGAAACCGGCCGCGCCGAAGCCTGCGCCCGCAACGGTCGCGAATGACGGCGCCGCGAGCCCGGATAGCAGCGACGCATCGTCGCCGGCATCGCCGGCCGGTGCGCGCTTCGCGGTGCAGCTCGGCTCGTTCAAGGACGACGCGACGGCCCGTTCGTGGGCGACCAAGTTGAAATCGGCGGGTGTGCCCGCATATGTCGAGCATCGCAAGCAGGCAGACGGCAGCACGGCTACACTGTTGCGGGCCGGCCCGTTCGCGGATCGTTCGGCGGCTTCCGCCGCGATCGCGAAGGTGCGCGAAGCCGGTCTGACGCAGTAATGCCACGATGCTGACGGCTTTCGACTACGCTGTATTGGCGGTGATCGTGTTGTCGGCGCTGCGCGGCGCGTGGCGCGGCTTCGTGTCCGAGATTTTCGGGCTGATCGGCTGGATCGCGGCGATCGTGATCGCGAGCCGCTACGTCGGGCTGGTCGTGCCGTACATTCCGGCGAACTGGCCGGGCGGCGCGCTGACGCAGTGGGTGATCGCCTTCGCGTTGCTCGTGATCGGCGTCGTGCTGGTCGCCGGCGTGGCGAACGCGCTGCTGTCGCGGATCGCGCAGGCGAGCGGCCTGGGCGGCGTCGACCGCTCGCTGGGCATGATGTTCGGGCTCGTCCGCGGCTGCGTGCTGGTGGTGCTGCTGGTCGCGGCGGCCGGGCTGACCGAACTGCCCAAACAGGATTTCTGGCGCAATGCGCTCTTGCGTCCTTTTGCCGAACAGGGCGTGCACGAGCTGAAGCAGCTCTTGCCCGACGGCATGGCCCAGTACGTACGCGTGTGACGACGCGGCCGGGCAGGACGGAACCGATTTTGTCATTCTGAAGGACATGCCATGTGCGGCATCGTAGGCGTTATCTCCCAATCCCCGGTCAATCAGCTGATCTATGACAGCCTGCTGCTGCTGCAGCATCGCGGTCAGGACGCGGCGGGCATTGCGACGGCGGACGGCAGCAATTTCCACATGTACAAGGCGAACGGCATGGTGCGCGACGTGTTCCGCACGCGCAACATGCGCAGCCTGCCCGGCACCTACGGCATCGGCCAGGTGCGCTACCCGACGGCCGGCTCGGCGTCGAGCGAGGCCGAGGCGCAGCCGTTCTACGTGAACGCGCCGTTCGGGATCATCCTCGCGCACAACGGCAACCTGACGAACTGGCAGCAACTGAAGGACGAGATGTTCCGGATCGACCGCCGGCACATCAACACCAATTCCGACAGCGAAGTGCTGCTCAACGTGTTCGCGCACGAGCTGCAACTGTCGACCACGGGCCTCGAGCTCGATCCGGCGTCGGTATTCAAGGCGGTCTCGGGCGTGCATCGCCGCCTGCAGGGTTCGTACGCGATCGTGTCGCTGATCGCCGGCTACGGCCTGCTCGCGTTCCGCGATCCGTTCGGCATCCGTCCGCTGTGCATCGGCAAGCTCGAGACCGAGCACGGCACCGAGTGGATGGTCGCATCGGAGTCGGTGGCGGTCGAAGGCATCGGTTTCGAATTCGTGCGCGACCTGGAGCCGGGCGAAGCGATCTTCATCGACAAGGCCGGCAATTTTCACAGCCAGCAGTGCGCGGAGAACCCGACGCTGAATCCGTGCATGTTCGAATACGTGTATCTGGCCCGTCCGGATTCGTGCCTCGACGGCGTGCCGGTCTACAACGTGCGCCTGCGCATGGGCGACTATCTCGCCGAAAAGATCAAGCGCGAACTGCCGAACGTGCCGATCGACGTCGTGATGCCGATTCCCGATTCGTCGCGCCCGGCGGCGATGCAGGTCGCCGCGAAGCTCGGCGTCGAGTATCGCGAAGGCTTCTTCAAGAACCGCTACGTCGGCCGGACCTTCATCATGCCGGGGCAGGCCGTGCGCAAGAAGTCGGTGCGCCAGAAGCTCAATGCGATGAGCATCGAGTTCAAGGACAAGCACGTGCTGATCGTCGACGATTCGATCGTGCGTGGCACGACCTCGCACGAAATCGTGCAGATGGCGCGCGATGCGGGTGCGAAGTCGGTGATCTTCGCGTCGGCGGCGCCGCCCGTGAAGTTCCCGAACGTGTACGGCATCGACATGCCGACGCGTGGCGAACTCGTCGCGCACGGCCGCACCGACGAAGAAGTCGCGAAGATCATCGGCGCCGACCACCTGATCTATCAGGACGTCGACGATCTGCGCCGCGCGGTGCGCGACATCAACCCGAAGCTCGAGCACTTCGAGGCGTCGTGTTTCGACGGCAACTACATCACCGGCGCGGTGACGCCCGAGTACCTCGATGCGATCGAGCGCGCGCGCCTCGCGCCGGCGTCGCAGGCCGATCGCGATACGGCCGGCGATACCGAGCGTTCGCAGATGAACCTGCAACTGTCGGTCGAGTAACGCCGGCGCACGCTTTTATCGAGGCGTGATAGGATGTGGCCTTGCGTCGATTTGATATCAGCTTGCGGACGCGGGGCAACTTCCCAAAACAGCTAAAGCGAAGGCCGGCGGCAGCCGGCCCGAGTCGATCGCTGTCGTACCGCACCGAAGCCCGCTGATGCCGACGCATAGCGGGCTTTTTGTTTTTTGGCCTCGGTTTTGACCGGGTCCGCGCTTCATGAACGACCGTCGGCGCGGCCCTCGAATACGGAAAACGGAACATGGACGACTCCCTCAACTTCGACACGCTTGCCGTGCGCGCGGGCACGCTGCGCAGCGACTTCAACGAGCATTCGGAAGCGCTGTTCCTCACGTCGAGCTTCTGCTTCTCGAGCGCGGCCGACGCGGCCGAGCGCTTCGCGAATTCGGAAGACTATTTCACCTATTCGCGCTTCACGAATCCGACCGTCACCATGTTCCAGGAGCGTCTCGCGGCGCTCGAGGGCGGCGAGGCGTGCATCGCGACGGCGTCGGGCATGGCCGCGATCATGTCGGTCGTGATGTCCGCGCTGCAGGCAGGAGACCACCTCG
This sequence comes from Burkholderia sp. E168m22, assembly GCF_001319805.1. Classification (NCBI taxonomy): domain Bacteria; kingdom Pseudomonadati; phylum Pseudomonadota; class Betaproteobacteria; order Burkholderiales; family Burkholderiaceae; genus Burkholderia; species Burkholderia sp. E168m22. The sequence goes on along the minus strand of NZ_BBSK01000098.1, from coordinate 943 downwards.
TCAGCTCGCGCAGCCTGTTCGGCTCGACGCTCGGGATGTTCTCGCAGATCTTCAGCAAGTTCGGGATCACGACGACCTTCGTCGACCCGACCGACCTGAACGCGTGGCAGGAAGCGGTGCGGCCGGAAACGAAGATGTTCTTCCTCGAGACGCCGTCGAACCCGCTGACCGAGCTCGCCGACATCGAGGCCATCGGCAAGATCGCGAAGGCGGCGAACGCGCTGTTCGTCGTCGACAACTGTTTCTGCAGCCCGGTACTGCAGCAGCCACTGAAGCTCGGCGCGGATGTCGTGATGCACTCCGCAACGAAATTCCTCGACGGGCAGGGCCGCGTGCTCGGCGGCGCACTGGTCGGCTCGAAGGAATTCATCATGGGCAAGGTGTTCCCGTTCGTGCGCAGCGCGGGCCCGACGCTGTCGGCGTTCAACGCGTGGGTGCTGCTGAAGGGGATGGAGACGCTGTCGCTGCGCGTCGAGAAGCAGTCGGCGAACGCGCTGGAGATCGCGCGCTGGCTCGACTCGCATCCGGCGGTGGCGCGCGTGTTCTATCCGGGGCTCGAATCGCATCCGCAGCATGAACTCGCGAAGCGTCAGCAGAAGGCGGGCGGTGCGATCGTGTCGTTCGAGCTGAAGGGCGACACGCCCGAGCAGCAGCGCGCGAACGCATGGCGCGTGATCGACGGCACGAAGCTGGTGTCGATCACCGGCAACCTCGGCGACACGCGTACGACGATCACGCATCCGGCCACCACGACGCACGGCCGGATTACGCCGGAAGCGCGTGCGGCGGCGGGGATCACCGAAGGGTTGATCCGCCTCGCGGTCGGCCTGGAGCATGCGGGCGACATTCGCAACGATCTGGCGCGTGGTCTGGACGGCTGAGCGAGATAGCACTTTTTGGCTGGGCATCAATGAAAACGGGCCGCTCGAAAGAGCGGCCCGTT